>CAXZAB010000325.1:0-2291 GCA_964293715.1 uncultured bacterium
ATGCCTTACCCGGCTCCAGACAGACTGTGGGCAATTGGCCCGGAGTGACCGTAGAGCACAAAAGTGGAAATTATACTTACAATGGCGTGACCTACGAAGTGATCGATCTGCCAGGCACTTACTCTCTTTCCGGAGGCACGCCGGATGAGCTCGTAGCGCGCAATTTCATTCTCAATGAAAAGCCGGATCTGGTCATCAATATCGCAGATGCTTCCAATCTGGAGCGCAATCTCTATCTCACAGTGCAGCTTATGGAGCTGGGTGCGCCTATTTTGATGTGCCTTTCCATGAAAGATATCGCCGAGCGCAACGGACTGAAGATCGATCTCAAGCGCCTCAGCAGCCATCTGGGCTTCCCGGTGGAGTCTTATACTTTAAATAAACGTTTCCACGCCAATGACCTTAAGCAAAAGGTCGAGGACACTCTGGCCGCACCGCCCATCCCCAATCAGATCTCTTATGATGAGGTTGTGGAAGTGCATCTGGATAAGATCTGGCAAACCATCTTAAGCCAAAAAGATATAATCGACTCGGCTTTGGACAAGCCTTTGGCCTCTGAGCTTTACTCCCAGGTGCAAAAAACCAGATGGCAAGCCCTCAAGATCATCGAAGGTGATAAGGAATACCTCCTGCAGCTTTCTGAGGAGGCGCGAAGCCAGGTGGAAAAAGAAATAAAAGCCATCGAAAAACACCGTGGACAAGATGCCCCCAATGTGGTCGCGGATGACCGTTTTGGCTTTATCCGGGGTCTGGTGAAAGAGGTGATCAAGCGTGAACGCCCTGGCAGCCTCACCTTTTCCGATGCAGTGGATAAGGTGCTGTTGTCCGGCTGGTTGGGCATGCCAATTTTCTTTTTTGTGATGTATCTGGTCTTCCTGGTAGCTGTAAAAGCCAGCGCACCCGTCACCCAACTAATCGAAACCGGTCTGAGCTGGATCTTCAAAGATCAATTTGGAGCTTTGCTGCAGTTCCTATCCGCACCATTTTGGCTTAAATATATGCTCAGCGATGCCTTGGGCGAGGGCATAGTTACCATCGGCTCTTTCATTCCGCCTATCTTCTTTATATACGTCAGTTTATCCATCCTGGAAGACAGCGGCTATATGGCACGAGCTGCCTTTATTGCAGATAAATATATGCGGCGGATTGGTCTGCCCGGCAAAGCCTTTATCCCGCTTTTAGTGGGTTTTGGCTGTACAGTGCCGGCCATAATGGCCACCCGCACCTTGGAAAGCCCGCGCGACAGGCTCTTTGCCTCACTCCTTACTCCCTTTATGAGCTGCGGGGGCAAACTCCCGGTTTACCTTTTTATGGCGATGATCTTCTTTCCCCGGCATGCCGATCTCGTGATTTTTGGCCTGTATCTGTTTGGAATTATCATGGCTATGGCCACCGGGCTGCTGCTCAAAAAGACTGTTTTCAAAAGCGAACCTGGCAATTTCGTGATGGAACTGCCGCCCTATCACATACCTACTTTTAATGGCATTATGATGCACACCTGGTTCAGGCTCAAGGATTTCGTCCTGCGCGCCGGCAAGACCATTCTGATTGTGATCTTTATTATAAATATCCTGCAGATCATCATGGTGCCCAATATCTTTAGTCCCCAGCGTGAAAAAGCCAGCGTCCTGCAAATAGCGGGACACGCCATTACTCCCGTCTTAAAACCTCTGGGCGTAGAAAAAGACAACTGGCCGGCCTCAGTGGCTCTGATCACCGGAGTCTTTGCCAAAGAAGCCATTGTGGGCACCATGCAAAGCCTGTATTCGGGAGATGAGATGAGCATGGAAGAAATGAGCGAAGAGGAAGATGGCAGATCCCAGATGATGAAACTCAACGTAAAAGAGCGTTTTGGCGGCTGGCAAGCAGCTCTGGCCTATCTGCTCATTGTGGTTTTGTATTCGCCCTGTGCGGCGGCTCTCACCATGCTGTTCAAAGAACATGGCATGCGCTGGACTGTCTTTTCTTTTATTTATTTGAATGTCCTGGCCTGGGTAATCGCGATGATCTTCTATCAGATCACTGCTTTTAGCTCCGTCTCCATTTTCTGGTTGGCAATAGGCCTGGCCTTCATGATCATGATCTATCTAAACTTAAAAACTATAGGAAATAAAAATGAATCAACGACCTAGAAGAGGAAGGCGGGGACGCGGTATCTTTGCACGCAAACCTCAATGTGCCGCCTGCAAAAGAGGGGATTGCATCCCCATGAGTGATCTGGCCAAAGGCAAATCTGCCACAGTGCATTGCAATACCGATCTCAGAACGATAGAGCGCGGAATCTATCTGGG
>CAXZAB010000326.1:0-2289 GCA_964293715.1 uncultured bacterium
CCCTAAACCCCTAAAACTTTTTCAAAGCAAACAGATTCGGGGGGTTGAAGGGGGACCGGAGCCCCCCCCTATCATTTGGCTTAAGGGGGGGATTAATATGGTTTCGCCTCGAGATGACTTGGGGTTTTGAGTCATCTCGAGGCGAAACCATGTTAAAAGCAGGTTCAGGAAAGGAGCAAGGGCCGCTCTCGCTGTCAGGTGCAAAAGGGACTATTGCGAGCTACATTGCTGAAATCAGTATCTTTCTGACCCGTTTGGTGATAACCACCAAAAACAGGGTGAAGCCGATCATCAGGGTGGAAAGTGAATTGATGGTGGTGATGGTACCACGGCGAATGGTGCCCTCCACATAGATGGGCAGGGTGTCAAAGCCTCTGCCGGAGGTGAAGAAGGTGATGATAAAATCATCGATGGAGAGGGTAAAAGAGAGCAGAGCTGCGGCGATAATGCCAGGCATCATCAGGGGAAATTTGATCTTCCAAAAGATGTAGGAGGGGCGAGCGCCCAGATCTTGAGCGGCTTCCACCAGAGAGTAGTCAAAGCCTTCCAGGCGGGACTGGATCACGATCACGGTGTATGATATACAAAAAGTGACGTGGGCAATGAGCACCGTGAACATGCCGGAATTGACTCTGGTAAAATTAAAGAGCAGAGCCAGGGACACACCCATGAGGATATCGGGAAACACCAAAGGGGTATAGATCAAGGCCAGCAGGCCTTTTCTGCCGCGGAAGCGTTTGTTTTCCAAGGCCAGCGCGGTCAGAATCCCCAAGGTGGTGGAGATCAAAGTGCTGAGCAGGGCAATCATCATGGTATTGCGAAAGGCTGTTTTGATGGCGGTGTTCTGGAACAGCAGGCTATAGTATTTGGTGGTAAAGCCTTGCCAGCCGGCAATGATCCGCGAATCATTGAAGCTGTAGATAATTAAAATCAGGATCGGGATATACAAAAAGGCCATCACCAGGCTGAAAGCGGTGAGATTGAGCCCTTTGTACCAGTTTCGGGAAAAGATTTTCATTAGACTTGCCTCCTGCCCAGACGGCGTTTATACAGGAAATACATAAAAAGCAGCAGCAGTGCCACCATTAAAAGCAAGATGAGTGACAAAGCCGAAGCCATCGGCCAATTGCGGGGGATGTTCTTGATCTTGTAAGTGATCACCTGGCCGACATATAGCGAGCGTTGATTGCCCACCAATTGGGGAATCAGGTAGGCTCCCAGAGCGGGGATAAAGACCAGGAGAGTGCCGGCAAAAATCCCTTCCACTGCCAAAGGTAAGGTGATGCGGAAAAAGGCTTTGACCTCATTAGCCCCCAGATCCATGGCTGCATTCAACAAAGTGAAATCCAGCTTTTCCAGGACACTGTATAAAGGCAAAATCATATAGGGCAAATACACGTAGACCATCACCAGAATCACCGCCAGATCGGTGCGCAAAATCTCCAAGGGCTGTGAGATCAGCCCCACATTCATTAAAATGCCATTCAAGACTCCGCTATAGGACAAAAATATGCGCCAGGAGAAGATACGGATGATGAGATTGGTCCAAAAAGGAATGATGATGAAGACCAACAGGGTGTTTTTCAGCCTTTCATTGGCACGGGCGATGTAATAAGCCACCGGAAAGCCCAAAAGCAGGCAGCTGAGCGTGGTGTAGATCGCCAGTTTGAAAGACAGGAAAAACGGCCTGAGATAGCCTCCGGTAAAGATTTGACGATAGGCATCCATCGAGAATTCAAACTTCACATCGTAAATATCGGGGGTCAAAAAACTGTAAATGATCACGATCAAATATGGAATCAGAAAAAAGCAGACCAGCCAGATCACGGCGGGCAGGCTGAGCAGCCAACTGCTGAGGTCGTTACGCTTTTCTAATACTGTGTGCCGGCTCTTTGCTCTCAAGTCCCCCTCCGTTTCAGAGAGCGACTGATTTGTCCGCTCTCACTGAGCTGAGCTTCTGTGAGCGATTCCAGAGCATCATCCTCGATCATCCAGGTGTCGGTATCATGCCAAAAGAGCCAGACATTTTCTTCCCAATCCAAGGCTTTGTCATCAAAATATACGCGTTTGTGTTGGGAAAATACGCGGAATTTCAGCTTGCCCACCCGCACGATGTACTGCGTGTGCGAGCCCAGATACAGGATGTCTTCGATCTGTCCTTTGATCATATTGATGTCTTCCTGATGCCGGGGTTTATTGCGGGAGATGGCGATTTTTTCCGGACGCAAAGAGAAGGTGATCCGGCTGCCTACTTTTTGCGGACTCTGAAAGCTGGAATCGATCTCAAAA
>CAXZAB010000327.1:0-2251 GCA_964293715.1 uncultured bacterium
GGCATGACCGATAACGGATTTACCAGCTACACAGAGGCATAGTAGATATGGCTAGGGATCAGGAAGATTTCAGATTTGCACTTCCTAATCTGGGAAAAGCTGAAATTCAGATCTTTCCAGAACTAAGAGGTTCGCTATTGAGAATCTCAAGTGCCGAAGCTCGAGAATGGGGAGAATCTGAAATCCAGTTAATTGAAGGCTGTTCTTATGAATACAAGTTAGATGATTATATCTTGGATGATGCCTTCGGAGTGGTTAAGAAATCAAGCATCAATCCATGTCAGGGACGTATTCAACCAAAAAATTATGTAGGAACTATAAGTATTCGGGTGCTTTCCAAGACAGATAATAAGGTCTGTGATGAATTGAAACTGGAAGTACGATCCATCAAACTCAGTTATAGAGATCACTACCGACAGATGCTTTCTGACATTGCAGACACTTGCAACGAATTGATTATGCAAGCTAATTCTCCTCTGGTACAAAACATCGAACCTCTTTTTTCAGGAGATGCTAAAACCCTTTATCAACGCTTTGCTTTTCTAAAATCTGTGATCGATGCGGAAGAGTTTACACAGGCTGTTCAAAAAATCATCAGTTCTCCGGTTACGAATTGGAAAAATGAGGAAACACAGAAAGATAGCCGAAGCGTAAGAAGGTTTTCCAGAAGCCAAGTTCGTCAATTGTGTTCAGTGCGCAATTCTACTCCAGTACCTGAAACACATCCTTTGCACCAGGTTTTAGATCGCATTCCCAGAAAACTAAACTGTATGGCAAAAAGCTCTACAGTGGACACCCCTGAGAATAGGTTTATCAAACACGCGCTCAATACTTTCCTTTCCATTTGTACTGAAGTAAGCCTGAAATCAAGATCAAATGCCCGGCTTTGCAATGAAGCCACTCAATTGGCCAAAGTCATGGAACAGTATCTCAGCAATCCCATCTTTAGAGATATTGCGGTGCCTAGAATCATACCATTAAACAGCCCGGTATTACAGAGGAAAGAAGGCTATCGTGAAGTCTTTCGTGTGTGGTTGATGTATGATTTGGCCTCTCGCATCACCTGGGATGGTGGTGAAGATGTCTATTCCGGCGGCAAAAAAGATGTGGCAGTTTTATATGAATACTGGGTTTATTTCCGCTTGCTAGATATGATAAAGCAGGTTTTCAGAGTAAAGCCCGAAGACATTCAGCATTTATTGAGCAATTCACAAAATGGTCTAAACTTGAGTTTGAAGCAGGGAAAATGTGTCGCTGTAAAGGGCCTTTATGAAACTCCAACCCGGACTCTCAATGTGGAATTTAGTTATAATAGAACTTTTTCAGGCAATAAAGATTATCCTAAAGCCGGAAGTTGGACCAATAGCTTCAGGCCGGATTATACCTTAAGCGTATGGCCTTTTGGCATCAGCCAGCATATTGCTGAGCTTGAAGAAACCATCGTGCATATCCATTTTGATGCCAAGTATCGCGTAAAAGACGTTTTGGATATTTTAGGCGTGGAAGAGATTGATGGTCAAGAATTAGCTACTGAAGCAAAAGCGCAAGACCTGTTGAAAATGCATGCTTATAGAGATGCGATACGTAGAACTGCCGGGGCTTATGTAATATACCCTGGAGACACCATCCTCAATAAACGTGGCTTTCATGAAGTGATTCCCGGTTTGGGAGCTTTTACACTCAATCCGGGATATCGTAACCTTGATGAAGAGTCCATCCGGTCTTTTATGAAGGAAGTTGCAGATCATTTGCTGAATCGTGCAACTCAAAGAGAAAAGATAGCGCTGAAAACTTATGAGGTTTATAAGGATACCGAATCACAATCCGTATATGCTCCAATGCCTGTATTGACGGGTTTGAATCGTGACATGATTCCAGATGAAGTCTATGTTTTGGTGGTCTGGTACAAAGATTTTTATCACAAAAACTGGGCTGAAAAAAGTGGTTATTTCAATGTGCGTACAGGCCTCAAAAGAGGATCATTGCCTATAACACCACAACTTGCTGGAACCAAGTATTTGCTATTGCATAGCACAAATGAACTGATTACTGGAAACATATATCGCTTGAAGGACGAAGGCCCAAAGATTTGGAGCAAAGATGATTTAATCCAAAGAAAATATCCGCACGTGCCAAGTGCTGATTTTTACCTTGTCTTTAGCTTGGGCGAAAAGAAAGTAAGCCAAGACTTTCAAAACCTGCGATGGGATATCTCAAAGCTTGGCGATTATACTGGATTCAGAGGCTCTGC
>CAXZAB010000328.1:0-2251 GCA_964293715.1 uncultured bacterium
CAAGCTTGGTCTTGGCTGCTTCCGGCAAAAAGTAGGAGATTGTGGTAGTAGGATTAAAGGGATTGGGATAGTTTTGAAGCAGAGTTAGCTGCACAGCTTCAGGTAGCACCGGATCATCATTGCTTACCCAGGGTCTGGAGTCAAATTCAAAGCAGCCCATGTCTATGCGATCGTTCCAGATACGCCAATTCCCCGCCAGATCATAGGGAGGCAGGTTCAATCCAGTGGTATCACGAGTTCCTGCATCTATGCAAGGAGAATACTCTGAGAGGCTGTAGTAAAGTGGATCATGGATGTCAAAGCCTCCGGCAAAGAGGGGATCGCCGCTGATGCTGCCAGGCAAAAAGTCGATGGTATTACCCGGCACCGGGAAAGGCAGAATGCCATCGATACCGTCTTTGATCAAGGAATGGTCGATGCTTATGTTGGTGTGTTCGTAAGGGTTGCCATCCATGGGATTCACCTTGATCTGATATGGAGTATCGTTATCGAAGATGCAATTGACGATATTCACATCACCATTCACCTTCAGGGTGTAAGCATCACCTTGATTGCCGGCAAAGGTGCAATTAGTGAAGTCCATCCTGGGATTGTTTGAGGAGACAACAAGGATCATATCGTTATGCGAATTGATATTGCTAAACAGACAATTATTGAAATTAAAATGATTCTGCTGTTGAGGGTATTGGGCTGCGCCTACGATAACTACCGATGAATCATTATCGAACATGGTCAGGTTACTGAATTCACAATTTTCGAAGCTGAGGTACCTGTCTCCTCTGAAGCGTACAAGAGGAAAAGCCCAAATAGAAGCAGATGAGAAAGTAGAAACCGCGTTTCTGAAGATACAATTGGATACCGTACCGGACATTTTACCATTAATATCTACCAAACCCATCCTGTTTGGAGCTACCATATTCTCCACAATCACATTATCCCATACGCTGTCAGTATCATTGCTTGACCATACCCATATAGCCGAAATGTAATCAGGATTGACATCATGGACTCGAACATTGGACAAATTTACACTACCCCTCAATTTCCCTTTTATCGCACAGCTATTATCGGTGTCCTGAGTAGTGATAGACAAGTCAGACAAACTGACAACAGGTTCCGAATGAGTCAAGAACACTGTGTCGGAGGATCCATAACCCAGGGGTATTTCCGGATGTGGTTCACCGATCACGGTAGTAGTATCAATGCCGCTGCCTTGCACTTTCACCCAGCTCTTTAGAGCTATGGGGAAGATCTGGTCGTTATCGGTGCGAGAATACTCCCCGGGCAGGATATGCACCGTATTCTGACAAAGGCTGTCGGAGGCAATTCTATAGATCCCCTCATGGATAGTTTTCAGAGCCGTAGCCGGGCTTAAACCGTCGTTGGCGTCATCACCGTTCGTTGAGACATAGAGATCGCTATCAATCTCCTGATGGTGCGCATTCAGGATATCGAAATTGATACGGTAGTTGTTGATTAAGGGATCGTCACTTAAATATACTGCGTAATAGTTACTTGGCTCTGCCGCGGAAAAGGTGTTAAGAGGCACATATAAATCATTGGTAGCGTGTTGAATATAGATGTCCTGTCCCGACCCGGAACGGTTATTATAGATTGAGCAGCGGTTGACGGGGTCAAAGATGATTGAGTACGTATATCCAGTAGTATATGTTGCAAACAGTCCACCTCCGAGAAACATAGAATAGTTATCATATATTTCTACTCCACTTAGAGATGCCTCTGCGCCAATTATGTTTATCCCGCCACCAGTACGAGAAGTATTATCATATATTTTACAATTAATGACTGATGCTTTCTCGCTGATGCTGATACCACCTCCAGCCCCAATCGCTAAACCTCGAGTAACACTAAACCCTCTCATTATGCAGTTGCTCTGCCTTGCCCTGATACATCGATCAAGATAATTTCCATCAATAATAGTAGAATCAATATAAGCCCTGTCTCCGGTGCTTCCTTCCAGGCTCATCAAGTTTATATCACTGGTTTGAATACTCAGATTTTCATAGTATCTCCCTGGATAAACCAAAACCGTATCTCCGGGATTGGCGGCATCAAGGGCGGTCTGGATACTCGTGTAATCTCCGCTACCGTCTTGCTTCACGGTCAGGGTCGCAGCAAATACAAGGCAGGGCAGGATCGCTGTCAGGATCATCAAATATAACTTTCTATGCATAATTCCTCACCAAATATCGGTGGGGAGGGCAGCTAAACCCTCCCCATCCGCAATGGT
>CAXZAB010000329.1:0-2245 GCA_964293715.1 uncultured bacterium
CGCCTGGGAAAGGCGTTATGGGGTCTGAAGATGTTCACAGGAATCATTGAAGCCATCAGTCCCATCGAAAACATCGCCAGCGAGGCCGGCTCGAAATATATTCAGATTGCCCGGCCAGAATCTTTTGATGATCTCAAAGTGGGCTCTTCTGTAGCCTGCGATGGCATTTGCCTCACCGTTCTGCACTTTGATAAAACCTCGTTTACAGTGCAAATCATGAACGAGACCTGGATCAAAAGCACCGCCAGCTCCTGGAAGAATGGCGATATCCTCAATCTGGAGCGGGCTTTGAAGATCGGCGACAGGCTGGATGGACACTGGGTACAAGGGCACATAGACCGGCCGGTAAAATTCCTGCGTAAAGAACAGCGCAGCCAAACTATGTATTACCATTTTGAACTGCATCATCAGGACAAACAGCTGATGATTCCCCAAGGCTCGATTGCCATCAATGGCATCAGCCTCACAGTAGCCAGCCTCGGTAGCCGGGAATTCTCCGTAGCTCTGATCAAACACACTGCTGAAAACAGCAATATGGATTTGGTCAAAGCCGGTGCCTTGGTAAATCTGGAGTATGATGCTCTGGGCAAATACGTCTTAAGGAGCAAATTGTGAAGATAGTCAAAACCATAAGCTGCATTTTGTTGCTGGGCTGCCTTGCTGCTTGTGGCAGCAAACGCGGCCCCACCGGTGGTGAAGCGGATACTCAAAAGCCCACCGTGATTTCATCCTCACCCTTGGAAATGGGCGACATTTCGGGTAAGATCATTGAAATAGACTTTTCCAAGCCCATGGACAAGGCTTCCATCACAAACTCCATCTATATTTATCCTCCGGTTTCGGGGCGGCGTATTTCCCTTTCCAGGGCTACGCTCAAAATCGAGCTTGAAGATGAGCTTCTCCCCAATACGAACTACTTTATCACCCTCAGCACCCGCTTGAAAGACCTCAGAGGAAACAGCCTGGACAAAGCTCATACTCTGGTTTTCAGCTCTGGAAAAGCGCAAAATGCCCACCTGGCGGGCTTGATCGAATATGAATATCCTCTGGACAAGGGGACTGCCATCAAACTCTCCCTTTTTTCAGCCGATTCCCTTTTGGTGATGATGGATGAGGTGAGCGGGGACAGCTATGAGCTCCCCAATTTGAATCCCGCCAATTATACCCTGCGCGCTTACATAGACAAAGACCTTAATGGCCGTTATGACCTGGTCAATGAGCCTTTCTTTGAAGAAAGTGTTTCTGTTTCGGGGCGTTCAAATCTCAATATGACAATGACTTATGTGGATACTACTTTGGCTCAGATCAGAGGCGTAAAACAGATCTCGCCCCATGAGCTGGAAATAACGCTCAGCAAAGCAATCACTAAGTTTGCCACCTTAGAAATCTTTACCGAGAGTAGTGAAGACAGGGTCGAGATCCTGCATCAGCATCTGGACAAAAATAAGCTCTTTGTGCTTACCGGAAAGCTGGATTCCACGAGCGTTACCATCAAGATGCGCAATCTGGAAGATTTCAAAGGCAATCTCAGTGCACAGTCATCGATTCAGTTTCAGGTCCAAGGCCTGAGCGATATTGCTCCCCCACAGCTGCTTGCCACCGTCCCCCGCAGTGGAGCCACCGTCAATGATCTTAGGCCCAAAATAGAGCTCACTTTCTCAGAAATAATGACCGGCAATAATCTCAAGCTCAGCCTTGTGGCCAGTGATACCAAGAAAGAAGTAGCCTGCGAGATCCTGAATATACAGGGACGTAAAGTGATCCTGCAACCCTCCCAAGAACTTACAAACTACCGCTCTTATAGCCTGACCATCCACAAAGAAAGTACAGACTATAGCGGTAATGAAATGCTGGAAGATCGGGAATTGATCTTCTTGCCCATAAAACGTTAATAGGAAGATAAAATGAAGATAATCCAGATCGTGGGAGCACGACCTCAATTTGTGAAATTGGCCCCGCTCTCCAAAGTGATTCGCAAGGCCGGACATGAAGAATTGATCGTGCATAGCGGCCAACACTATGACCTGCAGATGAATGAAGTATTCTTCCGGGATATGGAAATTCCCGCCCCGGACTATAACCTCAGCGTAGGTTCGGGAACTCAAGCCGTACAAACTGCTGAAATTTTATCACTCCTGGAACCTATTCTCATCAAAAATAAGCCGGATCTTGTGATAGTATATGGCGACACCAATACCACCCTGTCCGCAGCCTTGGCTGACTCCCAACTCCAGATCAAAATAGC
>CAXZAB010000330.1:0-2217 GCA_964293715.1 uncultured bacterium
CAACCTTTTTCTTCTTTTGGCTTGCCTAATTTACACCAACCTTTGAGACGTTACCGCCAAGTATGCTGAGCAATGACATTCTGTTTATCCGCGAAGCAATACAAGACCCAAATAACAAACTGTACGTAACGGTAGCAATGAAGTTTGCAGATCTCGCTCCTGGAGACCCTGTAGCGAGTATAAGCCTAGAGCTTCACAATCCACCTATTCCCCGTGATTATGATGAATATGCGATTTATGATCCAAGCACTTATGTAAATGTGCCCCTTACTCCTATCGACGGCAGCTCTTATGGAACAAACATCACCCAACAAACTCCTTCTTCAATACAGGATGGTTATGGTAATTACCTGTTTGAATATTACGTTGATTTATCAGCAGTCACCTCATATATGACCGGTGATGGTACATCCTCAATCCGTCAGTTCTATCACATCAATCCAAAAGTCTATTGGCACGGTAACGGCAAATTGATCATTGATTATATAGTAATCGAGGATGAAGTCAATAGATCTGTAAGGCAAAACCCAGCTTCACCATATCTCAATTATTTAGAATCTCACATTAATAGTATGGAGTCAATTGACACCAATAACAACTTGCTCTATCTTTATGGCAAGTGTGAACCAGTTGCAGGCCAACTGCAAATATATAAGCATACGCAAAATTATCTGAATACTTTAACCCCTCCCCGCAAATCGATTACAGCCGTGTGGTTGAAGAACTACAAATTGATAAAACATGATAACATCCGCTATAATTATCAAAGCCGATTCTTAAGTGAAGTTAATCCCGATAGAATTATGGTGGACATTTACCCTTTGGTAGATAATATTACATGGAATAATGACATGAATTCTGGGGAATCAGTTCAATCCAGAATTGATAACATGGTACACTACTTTTATCATAAGCTCGTTACAAATATTCGAGATTCAATCAATCCAGACACTGAAATATTTTACGTACCTCAGACCTTTGGGAATGTGCTCTCTGCTACAGGTATGTGGTCGTACAATATGCCACCCCAAAGCATGATAAAAGCCCTTAAGTTCTTGCCCCTATGTTACGCTGCAGACGGCACTGTAGATTTTTGCGTAGCTATTAATCCGAATATAGAAACAGAAAAAGGTAATTGGGTGACGCCGTTGTCTCATGATGGGCTTGGAGATGATTCGTATAATAATCTAAGAATTACTGATCAGGTATCAGCATATAATATGATAACTGACGCCAACGAAAAGATTGCAAAATACGGTCCGATCATCAGAAATTTAAACTGGCTTAATGCTAATAAATTGATGACAAGCGGTATTGAATCTACAGCAGCATTAGACCATGATGATCAGATTAGTCTTAATAGTGTGCTATTAAATGATTTGCATGTTGAAGCGGAGGTGGATGCAACTGGTTACACTGGATACGTGCAATGTGGATATTACCATGATTCTATGGGAATGCCTTACTACATGTTAGTCAACAGAAGATCAGTATATAAAAGAGCAGTAAGTGAAATTCCTCCAGGCACGCCGTTAAAATCTGTTGACCTATTCTTCAATGACGCAGAGCCACAAGAAGTTTGTTTTGAACCTGATAATAATAGTCACAACATATTTGGAACACACGTTGCTCTATATGACCCATATGATAACAATGCATATCAGAGCATATCAGGAGAGATCAATGTTGAAGTCGGACCTGGTGATGGAGTCCTTCTGCAAATGTGCTCCAGCTTGCCAGCAAGCATTACCAGTGATGCTGAGATCAAAAATATCGCCTATCTTTCCGGGCCCATCACTATAGACAATTGTGCCGAGGTTACAATTCACGAGCTAACCGAAACTACGATCTTTGCTCATTCTACGATCCTGGTAAAGGGAAACTCAATCCTGAATCTGGCTGGAACAGTTACCATCGCAGACAGTGTGAGTATTATCGTAGAACAGGGAAGCAGCATCAACTTCAATGGGGCTATCTGCTTCTGGGGTTATGGTTCCGGAATCACGATTGATGCCTCGGAAATGACAGCTACCAACTGCATATTTCTGAGTGAAAATCTAAGCCAGAGATGGGAAGGAATACACGCCTCAAACTCCAGCACCATCTCACTGGATGATACTGAGATCAATGGTGCGATTAGCAATACAGTATTTAACTCCCACGTCTATCTAAGCGATTGCAGCTTTAATGTGCCAGCCTATTCTACCGGACTACTTA
>CAXZAB010000331.1:0-2198 GCA_964293715.1 uncultured bacterium
AGCGGTCACGGTATAGGCCTTTTCCACGGCGTCCGAAGTAGTGAGATAATTATCCTCACCGGTCTGAATCTCGATTCCGGCAAAGGCGTTGATCATGCGGGCAAAATATTGATCGAGGAGGGTGCGTTTGGGGTTGATATCGCGAAAGAGGATGCCGTACATGGCGTCATTGAGCATGAGGTCCAGTCTTTCGATGGCTCCCATCGCAGCGATTTCAGGCATGCACAGACCTGAAGCGTAGTTTGTTAAACCTATGTAGCGTCCCAATTCTTCCGAGATCTCATCCAGCCCAGTGCGCATGATGCGAAAGTTTTCCTGAGTGGCATAAGTTCCGCCAAAACCTACAAGGGTAGCGCCATAGGGCACATAGTCCAAAAGCGATTGTGCGGTAGAGCGGATTACAGCGATAATATCTGCACCTTCACGGGCGGCGGCTCTGGCTTGGGTAAGATCTTCATAAATATTACCGGTAGCCACGATTACGTAGATGGCGGGTTTTCTGCGGGGTCCGTGATTTTTGAAAAATTCTTCCCGCTTGGCCGTCTGGGCTTTGATCTGGCCCAACATCTTTTCGGTGAGGTTCGCCAGCAGATCATAGAGCACCTGAGGCTCTGCCATAGGCAAGGCGGTAAGCTGAAGCTCTCCACGGGTAACGCTGTCTGCCACTTCTTGTGCGCTGAGAGACTTGTGGTGCATGGCATTAGCCACCCAGATGGCGGCTCCTTTTTGTAGGGCTCCGCTGCTTTGCAATTGATCTATCAGCACATTGGGCAGAGGTTTACCGTCTTCGGTGGCCCCATCGATGCCCATCAGCCGTAAAACCGTGCGCTCAATGGTCACGGAGCTGTAACCATTAAACAGCCAGTCAAAATCAGAACTGATCTTGGTAGCGGCTGCTCTGGCACGACTTACCAGATTGTTATCTAAATCGAGTTTAAGCATTTATACTCCAAATATTGTGTTATTTTCTTGATTACGAGCTTTTGAATATCGCTCTTTTGGTCAAGTAGAATCCCCTAAGTGAATATACAGGCAAGCTCTGGCGCAGATTTATTGCCCGCTTTATTTCAAAAAAGGGCAAGCCGATCCATAAGCCAGACAATATCTACACTATACAGATTTGGATCTTAGTGTGGCTCCTATCAACCCAAGGACTGCTAAAACTTCCGATACAAAGAGGCCAGATTGCCGATCAGAGAAAGATCGTTGTGCTCACCGGGCTTGATCAGAATGGGATTGTAATCCTCATTGATCGGCAGGAGCACCACGGTCTGGGTATTCTGATCCAGAGTCATCATTTTCAAGGTGATGGCGCCATCTATACGCACGGCACAGATTTTTCCAGACAGCTTTTTCCAATCGTTGCATTTGGAGATAATCACCACATCGTCATGGTGCAGAGAAGGTTCCATGCTGTGTCCATTCACCCGCAAACTGATAAATTGATTGGGATCGCCTTTAAGCTGTCCCTTGCGGATGGAAATGGTATCGGTAAAATGCGGACGGCTTTCCACCGGAGCTCCGGCTGCAATTTCACCCTCCACCCGGATGTCGATTACAGAGCTGTCCACCAGATCCATCTTGGTGGTGGCAATATCTTCCAGGCTCTTATTGAGCATTTTTTGCAAGGTTTCCCAGCTTTTATGTTTGTGAATCGCCAGTTCATTTCTGGATTCACAAAACATCTCGCCTTCGCCGGTGAGCAGCCAGTGCAAATCAAGTTTGTATTTTCTCCACAGCACCAGCAGGCTTTCCAGTGATGGCCTGATCTTCCCGGATTCCATTTGTGAAATTGCCGAGGGATTTAAGCCAATGTCTTGGGCAAGCTCGCTTTGCAATTTTCCCAGTTCTTTACGTACGAGACGCAGTCTTTTGCCAATCATAGCTTTACTCCTGTTATGTATTTGTAGTTTAATAAATGCTTACTACAAAGTCACTGTATGAGCGAGGCTTATGCTGTCAAGATATATATTGCGTTTATGTTAGTGATCGACCTGAAAACAATAAAATTCAGTCCAATACCTGCTCAGTCTGGCAGCAATAAATAGTCCTCAGACAGCTATCAACAAAGGATAATCCCCCTTTCAGAGCGGCATTATCAGCCTTCAGCTGCGCTCACATATTTATCTGCAATAGCCAATCAAGCTTCCCCACGAGTTGGAGACTCGTCGAAAACAAGTTCAGGAGACAGGCAAGAG
>CAXZAB010000332.1:0-2194 GCA_964293715.1 uncultured bacterium
GTAGGGGTTAGATTTCCGCTAATGCTAAGCGCAGACATATCATTCAGATGTTTGCGGATAGTGTTTGAGAAGCCGGGATTGGAGGCCACACCGTTGGTATAGATCGTTCTCACAGCCCATTTATAGAATCCGTCCGGGAAACTTCCCCAAGCGGGATCTGTAAAAGTAGTATCGGTAATCATGGTGGGAGTCAAAGAAACCCAGAGATCAGGATTATTGTCCTGTCCGCGTTTCAAACGCCAGACTTTGTAGCCCAGCAGGATGCGGGACGGATTATGACTCGGCTGCCTGGAGCTGTCTGCCAGCTTCCTGGCGGGGCTATCGCTGGATCTTTCTTCAGCAAGCTGAGCAGCTTGGACTTCGGAGAGTCCACTAAATTCGGCTGCGATAACTGAAGGCTGAGAACTGCGAGCCACCTGATCCGCTGAGCCGATGAAGACATCGTCAATATACCAGCCGGCATAGTTTACAGAGGTGGTAGCATACATTTCGAAACGGACCTCTACGTCGCTCATACCATCATAAGCAGAAAGATCGATGCTCCTTTCACGCCAGATAGTATTGGTGAAATCATAGCTTGGGCCCCAGACCACGGTGTCATTTACGCTTACCCGACAATAATCGAAACTGCCAAGGACATTTTCCCAGCTCCAGAATTTCAACTGAGTATTATCGAAATCGGAGAAATCGAAGGTCTGGCTTAGATAACTGAATCCACCGGAATTGCTGTGGTTAGTGTTTATTTTGGTACCCCACATTCCGGTTCCGGAATAGGCGGCAAGAGGGGGTCTTATGTTGGCTCCGGGAGGAGATGGGTTCCAATTTGCCACATCGTAGTTAGCGGTGTATTCCCAGTCTCCTAAAGGATTTGTCCAGTTTGAACTGGGCACCCAATCACCATTATCTTGTTCGAAATCAAAGAAGTAATAGTTACCAGGAAGAGGGGGAGCCTCCCAGGTCAGATTAACCGCTGTATCTGCATCATTCACAGTAGCAACAATGGCTGAAGGTGCCAAGGTGGTCTCATTCAGGGTAATGGTGCCCATGTCATAGCTCGTGGAACCCACTATGATAGTTCCGGTTGCGCTTTGGTATCCGGCTCTGCTGATTGCGTAATTATAGGTGTTTCCGGAAAGAACGTCCTCTACCACAAACTGCCCTGAAGCATTGGTGTTTGCTGTATAATCTATTACTCCATAGAGATTGATTACACCATCACCCAAGCCCGCTGTGGGGTTGTCACTGCCCACGATAGCTCCGGTGACGCTTACCGTGGCGAATAGTCCCAGCGTTAGAGCCAGGATATTTAATAGTAATATGAGCTTCTTCATTCGGTATACTCCTTAAGTTTAACTGTATTTATTAGCAAGATTATGATATTTTAGAGATGGCAGATAGCCCTCTTGAGCGCAATACAGTGAGCGCTGGGGCGGTCTGCTAAGTTTGATTTCGATGTATTTGGTATCCAGTCCAGGAAAGAATTGCTTTCTATACCGGCAGGTTTGCCGGCTCTCAAAGCAGTGATACTTTTGGATATTGAAGGTTGAAAGGTAAGACGAAGCCTTTTCCAAGACATGTCTTTTGCAAGTTTGATGATATTGAGTGGCGATCATCACACAGAATATGGATAAGATGGTGCCGGTTTTTGCTTTGGGATGGGATGGATTTATTTTGTCTGTATTTGATGGTGGAAATGAGCGCAGCTGTCCTGTATGCGTTTGCGGGCTGGCAGTAAACATGCCAAAAGTGTCCTTCAGGCAAAGCTTTAACAGCTTGTAGTATACGCTCGGGATAAAGCATGAAATCTCCTTATGCTTTGCAGCTTTTCTTAGTTAAAATCCTCTTGCTTCAAAAATGATAAACTTGAACCTAAACCACGATTTGCAGATTAAGTTCTTACGCTAATATGTGGTGGAGCGAGCTGCTGAAAGGCAGACGAACTTCAATTAGTGCCAGTTTATATATTCCTAAATATTGTCAAGCTAAGATGTTATTGTTTATGTTTTATGCTGTGGGAATAAACATGCTTTTTGAAAGTTTGTCTTATAGAGGTGCCGATGAAGCCCTGACAAATAGGGGTAAGCGAGGGCTACAGTATTTTGATTATTCTTCCAATCAAGTGAATACGAGAGATCAATAAAATGTCTATGCAAAAGCAGGCATGACATCAAAGATACTACAAACGCAACGCCAA
>CAXZAB010000333.1:0-2191 GCA_964293715.1 uncultured bacterium
GATGTGTGTGTCGAGGAAATATCCAACTAATTGGGGAATATATTTGCCTTTGTAAGGATGGAATCGATGAACGTGTTTTGTGGTCTGTGCTTCCGTGTACTTGTCAAAAGAAAGCTCCCAGTTCAGATCATCTCCTAGCTGACGAGTCCATTCGGGTTTTTTATCAATTTTGATGCTATCATAATATGCTGACAGTTCTTTTTTGGACACAAGACTTTGCCCATCTTCTGCATACTTCTTGACTCTTCCATATTGTAGCAGATAAGAAATATTCGATGGGCTTACTTTCTTGCCCAATCTTTGAGTTGCCCAATCACTAGCTTGTTTTATATTTAAGTAATCCATTTCAGGCATTTCCATTTGTTCTCCCCATTTTTTTACTGTTTCGTTCATTGTCTTTACTAAAAATCCAAATTCCATTATATTCTTTTCTTGTCAAGCCGAAAACCTGCCAGCATCCTCCTAAATGTTTAATTCAATCATATCCTGATTTGCAGTTGTTCGATAAGTTTATATTCATGGGCAGATAGAAACAAGCCGTTAGAATTGAGGTATTAATTCCATGGCTGTTTCTTGCCCCTTATGCATCATAAACCGATTCCTTTTGGAGAATATCACCAATCCTAGTTCTTGGCAAAGCTATACTCTTGCTTTGTTTTACACTACTTGCTTGCTCTCTCCCCCGACTTGCTTTCAACAAATCTTAGACTCGAGTTCACTCAAATATCTGAGTCACCTCGAGTGAAAGACTAATCAAACGCAAGTCTATGCAACAAGAAAGGGCAGGGCTTCGGCTGAGCCTCTTGCCAAAGCTCAGTCTGCAAGCGTCTTTGGGGTAAAAACAAAAACACTTTGGTGTGGAATGCATTGTGCATTAACTTATGTGATATAATACAGAATTTCCTGTGGAGGTATGAATGCGCTCAAAAAGAGGAGCACTGATCCTGATCCTGTTGCTTAGCATTTTGGGTCTTGCGGCTCAAACGGTTACTTTTAGCATATCAAAGCAAGCCTTGAGGCCTGGCGATAAAGGAGAAATCCGCGCCACCCTTGAAATCCCTTCGGACCGTAAGCAAAGTGTGGATCCATCTGATCCCGCCTATTTTTATCTTGAGGCCGAGCATCCCGATCTTGATTTCGGCACCGGCAGATTGCCCAAAGCCACGAAAGTCATCTCTGAACAAGAATGGCTTTATTACCCCAAAGTAACCCTTACTTTGCCTTTTACGGTGAAGGGAAAAGCCCAGCCGGGAAAGAAGAGCCTGACTGCTCTGATGAGCTATAACCTCTGTTATGAAAGCGGGATGTGTGATCCTCCGGAAGACAAGCAAGGTAAAATCAGTTTTGAAGTTCTTAGGCCGGAAGTGGCTGTCCCGTCTGGGGATATGCCTGTTTCTTCAGTTCAGCCTATGCAGGATGAAGATGTGGAGATTGCAGACGAAGCGGACGAAATAGCGGGAACAGATGCTGAAGCAGTACAGGAGATGCCTCTTGAAGAGCTTCCCTTGCAGCAGTCCAACCGCTGGCAGGAAGTTCTCAAATACCTCAAAAAGCTACTACCTAGCAGCCGCTGGCTGACGATTCTCAAATACCTCATCTTTGCCTTCTTGGGCGGGTTGATTCTGAATACCACGCCCTGTGTCTTGCCCATCCTGCCTATCCGCATCATGGCTATCATCAAACAAGCGCAGGACGATCGCAGCAAAGTCTTTCGTCATGTGATGATTTATACCGTGGGGGTGCTGGTCTCCTTTGCTATCTTAGCAGGGATTTTCATTGGTATCCAGGCTGCAGGACAATCTGCGGGTTGGGGCACTCAAAACCAAAATCCTTATTTCCAAATTGGACTGATGGCCATCGTCTTTGTATTTGCCCTCTCACTTTTGGGCATCTTTGAGATCACCGCTCCGGGTATGAATACGGCCACTAAGGCCAGTACGAAGGGCGGTTATAGCGGCTCTTTCTTTGGCGGTATCTTTGCCTTCCTGATGGCGATTTCCTGCACAGGACCTTTTTTGGGTGCAGCCTTACCTTTTGCCATGCGGCTGCCTGCTACTCTGATCATGGTGTTTTTCCTCTTGATAGGACTGGGTTTTGCCTTTCCTTTCATCCTGATCGGTCTTTTCCCCAAGGCGCTCAAGATCATCCCCAAACCGGGAGATTGGATGGTGCTCTTCAAGGAATTGATGGG
>CAXZAB010000334.1:0-2190 GCA_964293715.1 uncultured bacterium
GACGGGCTCCGCAGCTGATGAGGATGGATTTGGCGGTCTTTCCGGCAGCCAGCTTATATTTCTTGTACTGCCGGACTGCAAAATGCTCCGAGTCACGTTCTTCCAGTGCGGCGAACATCAGATCCACCGGGTTCTGAAAGTCCTCGTCGTCCTCCCGGACTTCTGAGGCATTGATGAGCTCGATGAGGGTTGTGAAGTTTCGCTCGCTTTCCGGCGCTTCATAGTGGATGTAGCCCATGAGCGCGGTATAAAGAAGGGTCTCTGCCTTCACCCAGAAATCATCTCCGGCTTTGCCTTCACCCTTGGTGTTGGCAATGAGGGCCGTCACCAGCTTGAGGATGTCTTTTTCGCTCTTGATGTAGGCAAAGGGATTGTAGTGCATGGATTTACTGAAGTTTATGGTATTAAGGATCTTGATCTTGTAGCCTTCCCGCAGGAGAAGCTGTCCGCATTCCACCACGACGCTGCCCTTGGGATCGGTCACCACATAGCTGGAATGGCACTGCATGAGATTTGGCTTGAGCCAAAACCGTGTTTTACCAGATCCGGAACCACCCACCACCATGACGTTTTTGTTGCGTGCCAGCCTTGGGTCCTTGGGCCGGTTGTTCATGGTCAGGCGCTCCGTCTCCGTGAGGATGACGTTGTTGCGAAAGGTGGGATCGATAAAGGGTTTAATGTCCTCAGGTCTACCCCAGCGGGCTGAACCGTATTCTATGTTTTTTCGGTATTTTTTGGCGTTCCTGCCTTTCACATAAACTGCCAGCTTGATACCGACAGCGATCACAATGCCCAGAATCAGGTCCTGCGGGAGCAGGCTCGGCCAGGGAGACATGAAAGCTAAAGCAAAGCCGTCCATGAGATGCAACACTTTTTGGGAGATATCCAGTCCTGGAGAATATCGCCAGGCCTCACCGAGCTTTGTGGCAAGTAGAGCAATCAGAACATAGGGGAGATTTAAAAGGAGCATCCGCTTGATTTTTACATTCATCGCGTCAGCTCCTTGTCTTTGTTTTTCACCCGGTCCATGATCTTGGACTGAACCAGAGCCTTGAATTTGGCAAGCTGCTCCAGGATGGAAGGCTGTTTGTCCTTCTTGAGGACCTTTGCCGTGTATTCTGTAAAGGTGGCGGTGAGGGCATCAGCGTCCCGAGCCTTGAAGAAGACCAGATATTTGGGTTTCTCTCCGGTGGTGTCCTTCTTGAGGGCGTAGTCTACGCCGTACTTTCTGGCCACCTGCTCAAAAGATTTGATGTTTTTATCCGTAATCTCAATGTTGGAGACTCCGGCATTCTGACCGATTAGTTCCTTCACGGTCTGCTTGCCATGGGGGATCTGCGGCGGACTGTCCCGGCTCTTTTTCATTTCAGCCAATAGTTTGATGATTGCAGCCTTCAATACACGACCGGTCATTCGGGTAGTACTGACAGCCAGGGCGACGGTCCTGTTTTCCACTTCTTCCTGCATGAAAAATGCCTCCTTTCGCGGTTAGGTGAATTCAATTTACAAAAATACTTATTTTGCACTTGAAATAAGTAAACTCGTAAAGCGCTGTAAGATTTAGAGTTCAGGTTCTGAGGACTTCTGTTTTGGTTTGGCCACATGAAGATCGTCCTTGGGTTTGATGGGGATGGCGACGATGCGGCTGCCCATCTTCATGAAGATCTCCGGATCAGCAAATTTCTCGCGGTACTTCTCGGCCAGTTCAGGCGTCAAGGAATCAAAATCCTCTTCGCCAAGCCCCCAGACGATGAAGGTCCCGGCGATGATGTCGTAGTCCTCAAGTTTTCGGTTAAGCGGGAGGCCGATGAGCTTGCCTTCTTCATGACAGACAATGGCAATCGGGTCATCATAGGGATAGACGGCTTCGATATACCCGCCGACAACCTGCTGCAGGGAGTTCAGGTCACCGGTGATACTAGCCATACGCGGCGCTTTTTCAGGTTCAACAATCAATACGTCCATAGATTTTTTCTCCTTTTCTGTTTTTGAAATTGCGCGAAACATTCCTTATAAGCCATGTTTTGTGCATAATCAGCAATTATGCTATTTAGGAGTCTTCTGACCGTGGCTTTTAACGGTCAGGATTCCGCTTAAGGTTGTTGCCGGGATTCGATAGCGCTCAGCGATGGCAAAGTCGTTTTTCACGGCTTCGTCGATCCGAGAGCCACAGACTACGAGGACATTGGA
>CAXZAB010000335.1:0-2181 GCA_964293715.1 uncultured bacterium
ATTGGGGCATTACCATGCTGGGGCAAAGAAGATATAGACTCACGATCTTCCATCGAACTGAGGCTAAGGAACCACACTTTGCTACAATCACGATCGAACTTACAGCTCGAAACAGCATAAAGATCATTGAGGGGCGAAAGAACAGAATGGCTGGAGTATTCAAGCTGCCCGCTAATATGCCCCTCCTCATAAAGAAGGGAAAAGCTGTCTTGACCTTCGATGAGATAAAGAATTTGCTCAACAGATAAAATAATTGGCGTTTTAGAATCCCTAAACCGGATGAACTGACACTCATATAGTATAAGCTACTTTAAAAGGAGTGTCAGTATGAAAAAAGTCATTAGTCTCATAGCGATAGCAGTGTTTCTCGCAGGTATGTTGTTTGCCGCGCTGGATTACACAACAGTCGATCCCTTATCTTTACCCGTTTACACGGGGCTGCCCGGTGATGCCGGAATACTTGTCGTATTCGAGGATGCCGGCGGCCAATACGTTTTGGTGTCAGTAGATGGATTCTTATACGTCTGCTATTTAAGCTAAAGTAATCACTAAGTCACTGCTGAACAGTAGTCTGCATTAGTAAATTGCTTTCGAAATCAGCTAATACAGAACTTGTTTTAGATGGTATCAGGTAGCTGGTGCTAATTTTAACCTGGATTTAACTCAACCTAATTCAAGAGTGCTAAGGAGCATAAAATGAATTCAATTTTTGATGGACCTATGCAAGAGAAAGCGACAAGCTTAGTTTGGTCGAACATGGCGAGACTGATTGTCATCGTATTCATGATCTCAATATTCAGTTTATTGAGCGCAATTAATTTTTACGTTGGGGAACCTGCTGTAGCCCCGGGAACAGGCACCATGGGGGATCCCTTCGGATCAATCGAATATGCCTTAACCCAGTTACCTGCCAACGATTATTGCACCCTAATCTTTCTGCCGGGGAGCTATCGCAACGACAATTCCAATAATCCACACAACATTAACAGGCAGTTAGAGATGCGAAGTTCCACAAACAACCCAAATGATGTGGTGATTGCTGAGTCTTTCGTGTTTGTCTCGTTAGGCCAGGACGTACACCCAATCAAGCTGGGAAGTCTTACTTTTAGAGGTGACAATAATAATTGGACCCAGATTCATGACAGTGCCTTAACCGTCGATGATTGCATCTTTGAAGATTACGTTTATGGTACTCCTCTGAATTTTGACGGGGATCTTGTAAATACCATCATTAAAAATAGCATATTTCGCAATAATGACATCGGTATCAGTGATATGAACGGAAACTGGGCCTCACGCGGAGCCATCGAAAACTGTCTGTTCCATTCGAACCGGGTAGCACTATCCATCAATGGTGCCTTATTGGAAAATTGCACGATTACCGATAACGACGTAGCCAATGAAGGCCGCTTTGGAGCAAACACATACCGCAACAGCATCCTGTGGGGAAACACGACGCTCAATACCAATCTTGCAGCATTTTATTACTATTGTGACACCCAGGAAGCTGTAAACGGGGCCAATAACATCTCGCAGGATCCTCGGTTTGAAGACCCGCTTAATGGGATTTATACGCTTAAATGGGACGTAAATGGCCCCAGTCCCTGCATCGATGCCGGAGATCCAAATTCTGCTAATGACCCCGATGGTACGCGGAAAGATATCGGTTACTGGCATTACCCGCATGAGGTGAAAACATACTACTTTGATAGAACTCCAGAAAGTGGAATCTTTTGGAGATGCTTTCCAGTGCTGGATACAGTATCCGCCCCGCAGGGAACGGCTTGGAATGAACTGGGCTACATATTTCGAGATCATATGATACCCAACCCCATTCCACAAATTGACGTCATCGGCTGGAGCTATACGCCAGCTGCTGGTGAAATGAGTTATGACTCTCAACAGTTGATATGGTCCAATTATGATTATTTGGCTACCGCTCCCAAAGGATTTAAGCTCTACTTCGAACGTCATCAACAACCCGATGCTCTGGTGATTAGCGGTTTTCGCGCTAATCCGATTACCGTACCAGTCGAGCTTAGTGTAGCCGTTAATGGCTCTTACTTTTCGAATTGGGTGGGCTACTTTGTACCGCAAACCCAGAATGCAGCATTCTCTCTATCAGCACCTATTCCAGGTGGTGGCCGGTACACCTATCTGGATTACATCTACAGCATGAAG
>CAXZAB010000336.1:0-2177 GCA_964293715.1 uncultured bacterium
AATCCTCAATTCTCAATTCTCAATCCTCAATTATCCCCCTCACCTCTCGCCCACAAAAGCTGACTGACTCCTTAAGCATAGCCTGGAAACAGGCACCAGCAATGTAAGTGGACATTCTTCCACAAATCAAATTATTAAACTAAATAAAAACCATTCTTTGTGCTTGACAGTATCTGTCGTCTTGGTAAGTGTTGACTATGTATTTAAGAATTATTATTTTGAAGAGTGTGAGATGAAACAAAGACATGAATTTTCAAAGTCAGCTGCTGGCACTGTGTTTATAGATTGCCTGCAAGAGACTAATGTATTTTTTATTCCATCGTGCGCGGTGGATATGGGCAAAAAATGTATCAGATTAATTAGGAGTAAACATGAATAAAAAAATTACCTTTATAGCTGTATTTACTATGCTGGCCCTCTTATTGGTGGCACAGGTTGACATCGGACCTAACGAACCATTAGATTATTACGGAGATGGCTTGATCATCACCACCTTACGTTTCGCCGGTGATGCCACTGCGTTCCAGGGATTAAATATCCTCTCTGGTCCCTATGCCCCCGTACCGGATTCTGCGCCGGCCGGTTTTAGCTTCGTTCCTACCAACGAAGAAAGATATAACGTAGTCGGATATCAATGGGCTACCGTTTATGTCTACAGCGATGAACTATACTTCATGTACCATCTTGGTGATGAAGAGTGGATTATAGATGAAGGTCCCATGAACAATACTGGCTACACGTTCTCCCTTGGTTCGAGAAACTCTCTTTTCGAATGGAAGACTTGCCGTCTTGAAAAAAATGCTTTCCACACCATTAGTGGCACATTCACCTCCACCGAAGGTTTCCCTTTCGATAACATCGATCTTACCGCTACCGGTATCGCTGCAGAAGATATCTTCATCGATACCGACACTGGATCTTATACAATCACCGTTCCGGATGGCTGGGATGGTACCGTAACCCCAACCTTGCTTGATCCCCCCGGTTTTATTTGCCACACAGAGCCTACCTCTATGGAATACACCGATGTAGAGCAAAATACTCCCAACCAAGACTACGTCATTATCTGTGAAATAGATGAAACCCTGCCGGTAGAGCTCTCTTCCTTCACAGTAGCGCTGAATGTGCACAACAATGCCGAGATCTCCTGGGTAACCCAGAGCGAAACCGAAATGAGTGGATACCACATCTATCGTAACGGCGAAAAGGATCTGCCCGCTGCCCTGTTGATCTGTGATCTGATCCCTGCTACCAATAGCTCCCAGGAGCATACCTATATGCATATAGATAAGGAACTGAGTGAAATGGGAACTTATTACTATTGGCTACAGGCATCTGACCTCGATGGTTCCGAGAGTTTCTTTGGCCCCATCACGCTTACTTATGAAGCAGATGAACAGCAGACCCCTGAGCTTACTCCAGTTACTTGCATCAAAAACATATTCCCCAATCCTTTCAATCCCAATACCAATATCAGCTACACCTTGGTCAACCCCGCTAATGTTCGCTTTGCGATCTTGAACAGCCGTGGCCAATTGGTGAAAGAAGTGAATCTGGGCAATAAAGACGCCGGAGATTACACCCTCGCCTGGGACGGCAATGACGATACCGGCAAACCCGCAACCACCGGAGTCTATTTCTTCCGCATGCTGGCCGGAGACAAAAGCTTCAGCCGCAAAGCCATCCTCATGAAATAAACCCTTTATTGTGATGTAAATCACGGAAAACAATAAAACAGGCCGCGGGATTATTCTCGCGGCCTGTTTATTTAGGTTGTAACGTTGTAGAGTTTTAACGTTTTAACGTTTTAGAGTTTTAACGTTTTAACGTTTTAGGGTTTTAGCGTTTTAGGGTTTTATGGAATGCAGATCAATTGGATTAAAGGACGTTGTAGAGTTTTAACGTTTTAGGGTTTTAAATTTCCCCCAGTTCAGCCCCCAGCCAATTCTCCATTCTCAATCCTCAATTCTCAATCATAAGCCCCAATTCTCCATTCTCAATTCTCAATTCTCAATTCTCAATTATAAGCCCCAATTCTCAATCCTCAATTCTCAATTCTCCATTCTCAATCATAAGCCCCAATTCTCAATTCTCAATTCTCAATTCTCAATCATAAGTGGACATTCTTCCACAACCCAGCTCAACAGAACGAAATAAAACACATCTTTATGCTTGAC
>CAXZAB010000337.1:0-2148 GCA_964293715.1 uncultured bacterium
AACAAAACTCCAGGAAGTCTTGAAAGAGCTTCTTGTACTGTTCATCCTTGGTGCAGATGGTTTCCGCTTTGTTATATAGATCAAGGATTACATTTAAGGCAGATTCAGCTTCTTCATGCGCACAAAACCACCAGACATCGCCCAGAATACTTGTTCGCATCAGGGCTAAGGCTACACCGGGATTTACAAAGGGATGATACAGTTCTTCAAAAAAGGCACGCAGGCGTTGATTGACCCCAAAATAGTCGCTGGAAAGTTCCAACAACCATTTGGCAGAGTCGTCCAGCTGGTCCTCTATTACCTTGGTAGCCTGAAGGTTCTCGGTTAAAGCTTTTGATATTATGCTATTCACTACCATTTCCTTAATTTATTATGTTTCCTAAGCATTACGCCTTCTGCCTTTATAAAAGCATGTCATTTTCTGTCAAGCGAGATTCTTGCCCAAAGGCGCGAAAAGCGGAAATGCTTGACATGAACGCCCTCCTCAATTCTTAAGTTATGTGGTGAATAGATGAAAAGACCTGTCCTGTGTATGATGATCCTTGTCCTGATGTCCGGCTTCTTGCTCGCTCAAATAAGCCCGGGGGAGCTTGTGCCCACAAGCCCGGAGTCTGTTTCACCGGATAGCCTCAAAGTCGATCTGAAAGCAGCCAGCACTCTGGATTCACTGTTTTATGCGGCAGATAGCATCCGCGCCTACTATCAGGATGAACAGATCTGGTTGCATGGCAATACTTCTATAGATTATGGCGGATCCAAAATTGAGGCGGATTCCCTCTTTCTGGATCTCAAAAAGGAGCAAGCCACTACTTTTGGACTTACGCTGATGCAGGATAACGGCCAGCTTTTGATCGGTGAAGATGTGCGTTATGACATTCGCAGTCAGACCGGACGGCTTACGCAGGGCCAGAGCTATATCGAAAATGGCTATTACAGCGGCAGTGAGATCCGGAAGATCGACTCCAATATCTACGACATTGATGGAGGCAGCTTTACCACCTGCGATCTGGCCGATCCCAGCTTCTGGTTTTGGGCCAAGGCCATGCGTATCTATCAAAAGGATAAAGTGGTGGGCAAGCATGTGGTGGCCTATGTGAACCATATGCCTGTCTTCTATTTCCCCTTTGTAACTATGAGTATCAAACGTGGACGTCATGCCGGCATCCTGGTCCCAGAGCCAGGCTTTAACAGCGTGGATGGTAAATACATCCGTGATCTGGCCATATATTACCCTTACAAAGATTATGCCGATTTTACCCTGGGTATGGACCTCATGGAAAAGACCGGCTGGAAGGCCAAGTTCGATACCAAGTATTTGAAACGCTATCTTTATAACGGTGGTCTGGCTGCCAGCTATCAAAAGAATACAGGCAGAGCCGGCACACAGTTTGACTGGTCGCTGAGGGCAAATCATCATCATGAATTACCGGAGAAATCTGCCCTGGATATTGCCCTGGATTTTATCAGCAACAAACGGATCTGGCAAGGCAGTGACCTGGTGGATGAGTCTCTGGCCCAAAGGCTGAGTTCCAGCATTTCCTACCGCAAACCCATCGGCAATACCTACCTGAATGCAGGCCTTCTTTACAATCAGGATTTGATCAATGATACCGCCAATCTCAGCCTGCCAAGCGCGAGCTGGAGCGTGTCCAGCCGGCCGGTGTATGAACTCTTTGGGCAAAAAAGCGAGGTCTGGTATGCAGGGCTGAGCTATCACTATAATGTCCGCTTGGATCATAGCGGAGATATTCGCAGCAAGAGCCCGTCTTTTCAGGATTACATCTGGGCGAATACCCGTGATGAAGACAATCCGGATAAATACCTGGTGGAGCATCACGCTGGCATCAGACACTCCATGGGACTGTCAAATAGCTATAACTACCGCGGTTGGCTCAATTTCCGCCAGAGCCTGGACTACAACGAAGCCTGGTTTGACCGTAACCGCAATCAAAAGAAATGGGTGCGGGGAAACGACTATTCGGGCTCGCTCAATGGCAGCTTCAATCTTTACGGACTCCGCACCTTCGGCAGCTCCGGGACCACTGCTGTCCGGCACGTGATGACCCCTGCTGTGGGCCTCACCTATTTGCCGGATCACTCTGCCACTAGCCAGTTCTACGGTTTTGGTGGCATATCACTGCGGCAGAA
>CAXZAB010000338.1:0-2145 GCA_964293715.1 uncultured bacterium
GAGCGGTTGTCAAAGAGCAGAATATGCTCCCAGCCCTGCTCACGCTTGGCATTCAAGGTATCCGCTACCAGAGAGAGATCGGCATCAAATACAGGCTGAGGCTCGAAGGGAGCGCGGATGTTTCTCTTGATTTCGGGCAGGATAAATTCGCTTTGGGACACAAAAAGGGTCTCACGGGAATTGATACGTTTGTAGAAAGCGGCTTCGTCCAGGATGAGTTTGTTCACCTTGGGTACTTTGCCTTGGCTGCTGCGTTTGAGCTCTTTATGATATTGGTTAAAAGTCTGTTCGGTAAGGGCTGCAATCTCTTCTTTCACATAGCTGAAATTGCTGAAGACGAAGATGCTGCTGTCATCCTCAAAGTAATCTACAAAAGAGGAAAGCTCTGTGGTGAGCAAGCTGAAGTAATTCTCAATGCCTTCAAAAAAGCCTTTCTCGCGCACTTTGGCGATGATCACAGAGCTGGAATCGATATCATCCAGCGAGATTTCCCGGGCCGGAATGATGGTGACTGCGCCCAGTTCACCGGGGATGGAGCGTTGCGTGCTGGTAGAAAAAGCGCGGATAGAGACAATCTCATCACCCCAGAATTCCAGACGGACGGGCTCATGATTGGGCGGAGAAAACAGATCCACGATGCCGCCGCGTTTGGCAGCCTGGTACACTGTGGTAACCTGATACTCGATCTCATAACCCATATTTTGCAGACTCTTGAGCAGCTTATCAGGATCGATATTGTCGCCCTTTTTCAGCTGCAAGATATGCCGGGAAAGGCTTGCCTTACTGGGGATGTAGCGCAAGAAAGAACGGATGGAAAGGCTGTAGATGGCGGGCAAGTTTGTGACGGCATTGAGCAGGGTGATCATCCTGGTGGCGCGGATGGAGTAGTGTGGAGAGCGCTCTTCATAAGGCAAAATCTCGTAATCCGGCAGATAAAAGGCATTGTCCCGGCCCACCAGAGTCACCAGATCGTCCCAGAGGTCTTCGGCGATGATATCATCCTGCGAAACCAGGATTATATCCTTGCCGGTTTTTGCCCAAAGATGGGCTGCCATCAGAGTTCTGGCGCTTTGATTGAGATGGTGGATCTGCGTGCCGCGTTTTAGGGGCAGCAGATCCCTAAAGAACTGCGATTGCTCCAGTTGTGCAGAAATTTCGGTATAGAGCATAAATCTCCTGTCTATCGCTTCAGGATATCCAAAAGTTCTTGGTAGTCCACGCTGTGCTGCTCCGAGCTTTCCAGGTCTTTCAAAGTGGGTTTGCCCGAGGCCAGTTCATCCTCACCGATGATGAGGGCATAGCCGGCGTTGCTGGCATCTGCGGCCTTCATCTGCGCTTTGAAGGAATTCTTATCAGGATTGTAATCCACATAGATGCCATCCTGGCGCAATTTGGTGATATATTCGATGGCCATGAGCCTGGTAGTATCACCGATGCCGATCACAAAGATGGTGGGATTCGTAGGTTCATAGCCCTCGATTCCTTCTTTTTCTAAAGCCAGCAGCAAGCGCTCAAAACCTCCGGCAAAACCGACGGCTGCGGTATCTTTGCCGCCAAACTGTGAAATGAGGCTATTGTATCTGCCTCCTCCGGCAATGGAATCCTGTGCGCCCAAAGCTTCCACAATGAGCTCAAAGGCTGTATTGGTATAATAATCCAGGCCACGCACGATGCTGGGATTCACCAGATATTTGATGCCCATCTGATCCAGATAGTTTTGCACTTCGGTGAAATGCTCTTTGCAATCCTGATCCAGATAATCGAGCTGCGAGGGCGCCTGTTTCTTCAGACCCCGGCAAAAGGGAACCTTGCAATCCAAAAGACGGCGGGGATTAAGCTCAAAGCGAGTCTGGCAATCCGGGCAAAGCTCAGCCAGATGCGGCTGATAATAGGCACGCAGGGCCTCATCATAATCCAAAGAGCACTCTGCGCAACCCAGGCTATTGATCTCCAGAGACACGTTCTTCAAGCCCAATTCGGCCAAAAACTGCATTTCCAGAGCGATCACTTCTGCATCATAATAGGGATGGTTGCTGCCGAGAAATTCCACACCATATTGGTAGAATTGACGGTAGCGTCCGGCCTGAGGGCGATCGTAGCGAAACATCGGGCCTATATAGTAAAACTTGCTTCTGCCGCCCAAAC
>CAXZAB010000339.1:0-2138 GCA_964293715.1 uncultured bacterium
CTTGATAGTTATCCGCAAATAGGGAATTGTTGATCTTGATTTTCAAGCTTTGGGCGTAAGGTGCCGGGATGATCTGCATTACAGAATTGAACGAATATTCATCCGTGCTGTTGCTGATGCTGTTTGTTATGCTTAAACGGTTGATGTTCACGGAGCCAGAGGCGCTCATATTAAGAGCCCTTAAAGATGCTCTTGATGAAAAACCAGAGGATAAATTGCTGATTTGGATATTGTCAATATTCATGAGACCTTTATTGCTAGTCGAAGTAATGCCATATACCGTGGCCGTTGCACCTCCAGAGACATTGTCAATTGAGATATCTTGCAAATTGTTGTTAGTACAGTGCGGTAATGTTATCCCAATCGCCAAATCATCAGAGTAGAGATCGTGAATCCTGAGGTTTTTAAAAGAGGTATTATTTGCAAAAACGGCACCTAAAGCACTAACGGCATTTCGGAAAGATATCTTCGATACAGACATGTTCTCATTGCGATGTGGAGGCGTCAGTAATCCACCACCTTCTCCATCAAGGATCGTCAGTTCTTCTGAAGCTCCGACGAGACTGGTATTGGCCTTCATCGGGAAAGAGAACATTTGATTGTTCAGGCTCGGAGAATAAACGCCTTCCGCAAGATGAACTGTCTTGGGATCTTCGCTATCGGAGGCAATCATATACATAGCCTTAAAGACTGTTTGAAAGGGCTGCTGAGGACTGGTTCCGCTATTTTCATCGCTGCCCCAAGGTGCCACATAAAGGTCGTGGTTTATTTCCTGATGCCCGGTTGTATTCAGGATATCAAAGGTGAAGGGATGAATCAGGTCAAAATGACGTACATTTGCGTTGGCATAGAAATTCCAAGGGTCTGCCACAGTAAAGGTATCTACCACTACTGCAATGTGGTCCTTGTTCACGGTAAAAATATCGGAACCTATGGCGGCAAGATTGCTATAGATACTACTGCGATTTACAGGATCGAAGGTGAGAGACCAAGGCCCGGTAATATTGTTTTCAAATATCAAACCACCACCTGCATGAGCGATATTTTCAAAGATAGAGGTACCGCTCAGAAATACATTTGCGGTAGCTATAAACAATCCGCCCCCTCCGAAGGATCTGTTTTTACAGATTACGTTATTGATCAGATTTACATTCCTATTGCCGGATAAGCCACCGATCTGAATCCCTCCTCCGTAGGATATGTTCATGTTTGGATTTGGATGGGGCCACCCAGAGCCATTGGTGATGGTGAATCCCCGGATCGTGAGCTCTGATTCTTGATTTTGGATAATGATCACGCTGCCGTTTTGATTGCCGTCTATGATGGTGCTGTGTTTATACGCCTGATTACCGGTAGTAAGCTCCAGGCTGGCCAGGGTAATGTTTTTACCCATCATACTCAGGTTTTCGATATATCTGCCGGGATACACCAGAACGGTGTCGCCAGCGCAGCTCTGAGCGATTGCTGCCTGAATATAGACGTAGTCCTGAGTCCCATCTCCAGAAACGCTCAAGATGGTAGCATGTATCTGATTCAAAAGCAGCAATAGGGTCAAAGTTATGAGTGTTTTGTGCATTTGGAGCTCCTCGGTTTTTTTGAGACCGGTTCTTGCAGCGTTGCCGCAAGAACCGGTCTGCATCAATTGTTTACATTATTTATTTCATTAAGAGCATTTTATTACTGAATATGCCTTGGGGCGTATGAAGACGATAGAAATATAAGCCAGAAGATACTTCTTTCCCAGCTTGATCATCTCCCCTCCAGGTATAGCTGTGTTTTCCGGCAGCGAGATCGGCTGCACACAAGGTTTTTACTTTCTGTCCTTTTACATTGAAGACATCCAGTCTTACTGGTGTATCATTGCTGAGATGAAACGAGATTTGTGTAGTTGGATTAAATGGATTGGGGTAGTTCTGGCTCAAGATAACAGCTCCAGGAAGCTCTGGGTTACCAGCATCCCCTTTCAGAGAGATGTAAGCATAATCCCCCAGCTCGCTGAGCCTAAGCTGGCTGGAGACAAAGCGTGATAGAGAGGGATCATAGACTTTGTAATCGCGCATCAGGGGTTTTCCTTTGGCCCCGAAATGCAGGGCTATCTGAATCTCATCATCGGCTTTAGAATTATCATAGTAGAGATT
>CAXZAB010000340.1:0-2126 GCA_964293715.1 uncultured bacterium
GTGTATTGATTGAGATACCTCGCGAGCAGAATTCTATCCTTTTCTTTTTCGGTTGCGGCCGGGGTGGATAGTGCATTCAGGTAATCCTTAAGTACAATGCCACTGGGAGACTCCTCTTTTCCCATGTCTTTCAGCGCATTGATGGTCAGTGCCACAGATTCTTTATTGCGAATCTCTTGTTTAGTCTTTGCAGGGTCTGGCCTGTATTCAAAGTTTATAATCAGCTCATTTTGCTGGTTCAGTTCAAGCGGTCTGTCTTTATGGAGAATAAAGTAGCGTTTGCTGGCATCACTGGCTTTTACATTGGCGTGCTCGCCTTCTGTGGCCAGTACTATCTGAAAATGTAGCTTCATGCCTTCCGGAATGCTCTCTTCTCCAAGGTCTATCTCTTGAACTTCGTCTCGTTTATTATTGCTTTTCATGCCTTTGATGGCATCGCTCAGGTTCACAGTAAAATTGCTAAAGTATTCGGTGGTTTTGATGTAATATTGGTCGGCATTAGCCCAATGCAGTTTTACTTCTTCACCGTTATAAGGAATGGCAAATGGTGCCGCCTTGCCGGGTGTTTCTCTGGTATAATAGCGTCTGGAAATAAAGTCTCCCTCATCGTAGTAGCGTTCAAAGAACCTATACAGATGGTCATAGATTTCCGCTTCCGAGCTGGCGCTGGTCTTACTGGCTTCATATTCCGCGCGAGCCTCAACTACCTTGGAAGTAGATTCGGGACCTGGCGCACCAAAGTCTATTGCGGTCTGGATAGCATTATCCAGCTCTTGCTTTAGTTGGGTCTTGCGGGCTTCGTCTACCGCACCAAAGGCATCCTGGATTTCTGCCAAAAGGTCATTCTCAATAAATTCAAGGACTTGCTCTGCTTTGGGGTGCATGATGCGATAAAAGCCGAAATCCAGATCGGGTTGATTGAGCTGAAACAGCTCTTTGAGCTTGTTTATCAGTTTATTGCGTAAGCGTTCGGTAGTGGGCATTGAAACTCCTTTTTCCAGTGCGGGAAATCATACTACTTTCCAGTGGATGGTGAACAAAGTGCTCACCTTGTTTATTTTGTTTAAGACGGTTCGAGAGAGCGTCTATCAGTTTATCGCGCTTTTTGGGAATTTGGTCTTCGGTATGGAAAACCTTTTTGGAGATGGGAGATCTCAAGCTGAACAATGCCCTGCCTACTGTCTCTGCTCCGGCAGGGCCTTGCTGGCCTGGCTCATAAGCGTAATGTTTTGCATGATAATCTGTAATCATCTACCTACCATCTTTTGCTAATTTATCACATCTAAGTACACTGAACTAATACCTGATTCTATCAAAATTACACTTTATGAGAATGACTTAGATTGTCAATCTCAAAAGTGGTCTTCAAGAGGTAACGTACAATATCCATTCCTTATATTGTGTGAGTTTGTTCATTACTTATCAGTTTGCCCAATCCTTAGCTATTATTTTATATACTATACTGGTACTATAACCGTGAATGCCAAGTTTTGGTAGTGTCTCAAATCTTGTAGCGATAGCTTGTCTATCAAAAGGCTTTAGCTTTGTGAGTGCAAGGTTTCGTCACGATAATCGTAAAACAATGAATTGGAATTTATACCTACCTTTGAGACGTGACTTAGATTTGGCGAATAAATTGGATTAATTGTATTGGGCTATATGATCAATAGTGCCTGAGTTTTCTTTTAATTTTTTTCAGAAAATATGCTTAGCGGTAGACGGAATCTGGGTGAAATCATTGGTTTTGTCCAGCCTGTGTGACTATTAAATATATAGGGGATGTCTGGTTCTTTGGGAGGTTTATCTGGTTTTGCAGCCTCATTCTTCATTCCCAGCTCAATGCCTCTATCCGCTTTTGATTTGGGTTCAACTCGAATTAACTCGAGGATCTGAGTCAGCTCGACTTGAAACCAGGACAGAAACAAGTTTGGGGAATGGGGGAGGGGCTGGGGGGCTTTATGAGTAGGTTGTTTTTGAGATATTGTTGTTATTTAATATACCGTGCCGATGGCACTCAATTCATCGTGTGGCTGATGGATGCTATCTAAAATATCGTCCCTCTGGGACTCTGATGGCTTTTGGGTATTATTTTATATCTGAAATGTTGTGTTAAGGGGATTCGGACG
>CAXZAB010000341.1:0-2118 GCA_964293715.1 uncultured bacterium
GGGTGGGCAACACTCCCTCAAGGTAGCTCTGCAAGCCCTGATGATCAGCGATATTGTTCAGGTAAATAGTATTCAGATAGATGACAGTCTCAGCATGCGGGCCACTAAGTTCTGGCAAGCTATCCAAGAGCGTTTTAGCTTGAGCGTTGTCAGCTTGAATCAAACATAAGTCAATGAGTTTTAACTGTGCCTGGATTTTGGTATCCGATTCTAAAGCTTGCTCTGCCAGGATTTGATAATAGTATCTGCTGCTCACCCAAGCCCCGGAAGTAAAGTACTTCTTGGCTGCCAAATCGCTGTAGTGAAGTGTCCCTGCCAAATCTTCTGCCTGTAAATAGTGGTAGACAATGCTTTGCAGCAATTCGTCCAGGGCGTCTGTCTGCGAGACCAGAGCGCGGGCAATTTGCAGATGCAGACTGCGTTTTTCGCCTAAAAGCACACTGCGGTAGATACTATCCTGCATCAAAGGATTGCTAAAGGAATACACTGAATCGGGCAATTCTTTCCTGGATTCCAGAACTTTCTGATCTGTCAATTCTTCGCAAAGCATGGGAATATTATGGTCCGGATCAAAAGAGAAAATGTCATTTAAAGCACTTGTGCTAAATGGCTTACCATAGATGGCCGCATATTTCAATAATTGACGGGAAGCTGCCTCTAAAGTCTGAAAATGTGCCATCAAGAGGTTTTCCAGATTCTGAGGAATCAAGCCCTGATCTTGCAGCTGCTGAAGTGTATCCTCGCCGATGAGATCATCAGCACTGTCAAAATATGTCCTGATCTGCAATAAGAGCGCAGCCAGAAACTGGGGATTGCCTTCGCTGATGGCGTGCAACCTGTGTTTCGCGTTTTGGGTGACCATAGGCAGAAGCTCTGCGATCAGAGCTTCAGATTGGCCCATATTGAAAAGTTCAAGCCTGATAGTTATAGAGACAAATCCTTGCGGAATTGCGGCCGGATCTTCTTCCTGACAGGTATAAACAACTTTACGCCCCGCAGCCAAAAATAAAGCAATAAGACGGTTAATAATAACTAAGGATTCCGCATCATAATAATCCAGATTGTCCAAGAGCAAAAGCCGGCAATCTGCCAGGATCTCAAAGCATAAACCGGAAAGCAAGGTGATGGCCAGCTCGGTTTCATTCACTCCTAAAGCAGAGGTGTGATGTGGGTTCTTATCCAGATGACTGTCGCTCTGTTCACCAAAGATATAGCGCTCGACAAGTGCGCTATTCCAGTCTAAACGATGGATATGAGCATATTCATTGATGGTGGAAAACTCATTCTTAAAAGAGCTGATGCCGAGTTTGCGCCGCAAAAGGTTAAAGAAAAACTCCAGCCTAAAGGCTGTGGATCTTTGCCCTGCCACGATTATCTCTGGCTTACTTGGTTCATGGTCTGATTTTGAGGGCTCGTGGCTACGGAGATAGATTTGCCAAACCAGGAAGGATTTCCCCGTTCCCTGAGCGCCCATAATGCTAAGCACGTTGGCTGGTTCATCCTTTAGAAAGCTTTCGATCGCCGCTTCATCCGCAGCAGGGATCAGGCTTGGCAAGCCGGAGAATTTATCCTTATAGAGAGCCCACTGCTCAGGTCTTTCGCCTTCCAAAATATAGATTTCAATAGGATCTTTGATACCCTTGACCATTGTGCTTTCCACATAAGTGGTTTCAAACCGGGAAGCAATGGCCGGGATGATTTCTCTACTGAGGGCAATCTGACCAGACTTGGCATAGCTCATCAGGCGAGCTGCAGTGTTCACAGCATTTCCGATAATACCGTATTCATAGCGAGAGGAAGATCCGATGATGCCACAATAAATATTGCTGTATGTGATCCCAATCCGGCATTCGATCTTGGACGCAGGAATCTGGACAATGCGCAAGGCACACAGAAAGGCACGCTCAATATCGTCTGTATGCACTTCGGGCACGCCAAACATAATCAAAAGCAGATAGCCTTTCTCGGTGAAGTCAATCTTATTGATCACTCCCCCAAATTCATAAACCCAGCGCTGAACCTGCAGGAAGAACTCTTGATAATCTGCCAAAGGGATTTCTTCGCCGGTTTCGCTGCTAAGGTGCACAAAGCTCACTGCTGCATTGCGCAGTTCGGCAG
>CAXZAB010000342.1:0-2107 GCA_964293715.1 uncultured bacterium
ACTCCCGGAAACTACTACTTCTTCGATTTTGAATTCGATGATGGTGATTGGGAGCCCAGCTCAGACTGGGGCGATCTCACGGGAGACTGGGAATATACTGATAGCTATAATATCACGAACTGGGCCCCGTCTTACACCGGAGGCAACGTTAATCCTCCAGACCTTGCTACCTCTGGAACAGGTTTGTGGGGCACTATCGTAAACAGTAACCACACAAACTCCGGTGGATCCAGCTATCTCACCCAGACCCTTGATTTCTCCGGATTCAGCAATACTCAGATGAAATTCTGGAGCTGGGAGAATCTCTTTGGTGATTGGGATTATGCTCAGGTACGCATAAACGGCGCCTTGGTCTGGGGTCCGAGCCATGATTATACAAATACTGTCTGGCGTGAAAGAACCATCGATCTCTCTGCTTATGATGGCATGAGCGACGTGGAAGTAAGCTTCGAAATGTTCGCTACCACCACCGTAAACTATGCCGGTTGGTATATTGACGATGTCTATATCGGCCCTGCGGATCAAGTGGTTCGCACCTCGCCGCCTTCGGTAATCCCTGCCGAATTCAAAGGCCTCACAGAAAATGAGGCAGCTCAATTGGCGGAAGAAAAGGCCAGCTTGCGCCCTGCCCGGAAACTAACAAATACCCCCATACGGCCAGTTCATAATCCATCCCGTTTACCCTTGGGATACGAGGTCTGGCGTCTGGAACGTGGACAGGAAGATACTCCTGCTCAGTGGATTTCACTGACTCCTGCCATGATTACCGATACCACTTTTGTAGATCCCGCTTGGGCAAGCTTCCCGGATGGATTCTACAAATGGGCTGTAAAGACAATCTATACCAACAACGTGGTCTCCAATGCCGGCTTCTCAAATACCATCCGCAAAGAGCCGAACGATATGTCTGCACTTACCATCAGCGGAAATACCACCCCTACCATTGGAGTTCCTTCTGAATATACAGTTACCGTAAAGAATGCCGGTACAGCCGCTCAGGCAGCCGGCGCTTACACCGTAAAAATCATGTCCGGAACCACCGAGCTCGTCTCTATACCCGGACCCGCCATTGCCGTAGGCGAAGAGATCGATGTGGCAGTCAACTGGAATCCCACTGAGCAAGGCCCCATACAGATCTTTGGTAAGGTAGTGCTTCCGGAGGACTCCGATACGACAAATGACGAAACCGCTCCCATCACCCTGCTGGTAATGCCTGCCGGTCAATTTGGCTATACAGTGGGCGAGGGAGATCAACTGGCCAATATGCCTGTGAATGTGTACTACAAGAGCAGCCTGTTCCAGATGATCATCTACCCCGCAGAATTGGGCAATTTCTTCGGTTTCTTTAACGGCATCCAGTTCTATAACGACTTCACAAATGACCTGCCCGCCATCCCTACCAAGATCTGGTTTGAAACTACAACCTTGGAAGATCTCGCCGGCGGCTGGGTCCCCATAACTGATAGTTCTACCCAGGTATTTGACGGGAACGTGCACTACCCTGCAGGGGCAAACACGGTTTCCATCCCCTTCAGCGAACCCTTCATGTATTTGAATGGAGAAAACCTGCTCATCACAGTTCAGAGGCCACTGCAAGCTGTATGCTTCAGTTCTGCCGATAAATTCAAAGCTCAAACTATAGGCACAAACCGGTCCCGTCGTATCCAGAGTGATTCAGTGGAATATGATCCGGCCAGCCCGCCTACCACTGGAACTACCTCTGGCCAATTCCCCATGACTACTTTCCTGGGTATCCCCGGTGGAGTAGGTCACCTCAGTGGAACCGTGACTACCGGCACCAATAATACTCCTCTGGAAGGCGTATTGGTCCAGATCGCATACGCCGGCTATGAAGCCACCACCAATGCCGACGGCGAATATGAAATTCCATACATTCTGCCAGATACTTACGATGTGAGTTTCAGCAGATACGGCTACATCACCCAGACTCAAGAGCTTGAGCTGGAAGAAGATGAAGAAGCCGTAATGAACGCGCACATGAACCCCATGCCTACTGTCTCAGTAAGCGGCAGCATCGTAGCCTCAGATACAGGAGACGGCCTGGCCGGAGCAGTGGTTGCGCTCGCCGGATATGCAAACTATACAG
>CAXZAB010000343.1:0-2089 GCA_964293715.1 uncultured bacterium
TGAGGCAACACTCATCCGTTCCCCTGCCGGATCTATCCCGCCCATCTTTATCCATTTTTGTCATAAGTATTAATTGAACATCTTGCTTAAAAAATTTTTCCTTGAATAGAAACCGGAAGTGGATGCATAAAAGCAGTGCAGATCATCTCGACTCCTTTTCTCTCATCCTCTCCGGTCATGCTTAATACCACAAAGGACAACAGTATTCCATGCTTGAAGATCAGATCTTCTGCCCAGCCTGCGGCACGGATACCGACCATACCCTGATTAAATCCGGACAGGAGAACCTAGTTCGCTGCGATGACTGCGGAACTGTTCATCCGGTTGAGGTGAAACGGGTGCGTTTGGTCAACCTCAAGGTGATAGTCAATTGGGATGACCGCGCTCTGCCCCATTTTATAACCATCCGGGCAAATGAGTTGCTGAACGTCGGAGATGAGCTTTTGGTGGACGATCCAACAAAGGATGTGGTGATGACCCAGATCACTTCTCTGGAGACGGATCGCCGTGTCAGGAGCGCTCTTGCCGAGACTGTGAAGACCGTCTGGGCAAGGGCTACGGACGAGGTGCCGCTGAGGATAACCGTATTTCGAGGGGGCAAGAGCCATCCCCTTAAGATCACAGTTCCGGGAGATGAGCTTCTGGAGGTGGGCGAGAAAAGGAGGGTGGAGAACTTCCAGTTCATCATAGTCAAGATCAAGCTGCGTGGAGAGGGATTTGCCGACGCAGCTGAGGCCAAAAACATCGTTCGGGTTTGGGGACGGGAGATCTGATTGTCAGTTACCCGCCCCCTGAAGGAAGCGGGCTTGCCTCCTGGTTATATCGAGGCTTCAGAGGATACTGACTGATCCTCACTAGCCCTTGAGCTAGTAAATCTGTTTCGAATATTATAAGCGGCATTGAGGTCTGCATGAATCGAGAATCCACACTTAGGGCAATTGAAGGAATGTCGCTTCCTGGTCCCAGGAAGACCACACCTAGAGCAGTTCTTGGAAGTGTTCCTAGGATCGACTTTAGCAACTATGCCCTTTCCTTGGATCTTATAGCTGGTCATATTGAATATCATACCACGAGGCCAGACGGAGAACCGTCTGTTCCAAGCCTTAGATCCATGCTTGCCTTGACCGAAATTAAGATCCTCGAAGACAAGAACACAATTATCAGGAGCCCATTCGATCAATTCCTTAGAAGCGCAATTGCAGAAATCCTTAGTTCTACGAGATCGCTTAGCTCTCAGCCGTTTGAGGTCTCGAACAACACTTCGAGTATTCTTTCCCTCTGCCTTTCGTTGAGCAAGCTTTCTCTGAAGTCGCTTGATCGTCTTAGAAGTGCGCTTGTTCTTGATTTTCCGATCCAGGCCGCTTATAAAAAGCTCGTTACCATCTGCATCGACAGCCACAATAGCGTTAGTCTCGTTGAGATCGATTCCAACTGGGTGAATCCCCTCAACATCAGGAAATTCAATTGTATAGGCTACATAACCAATAATCTTGTCTCCAAGATTCTTGACTATGATGCTATCGATCTCAGTGGCATTACAGAATTCTTCCCTAAATGCATAAGGAACCGTGTACTTGATGTGTTTCCTGCCATCGATTGTAGAAATGCTCAGGAGACTATCTTTCATGAAACTGGCACCACCCCCCCTCTTTCCTACAAGAAAGAGGGCAAAAGGCCGATGCCAGTTGAAAGAATGATCCAAATCGTGTCCGTTCTTTTTGGCAGAAGCATAAGCACCAGCAGTAAGCCTGATGCTTGTGCAGGTGAGCTGGCTAGATACGGTTCCTTTGATATTATCGTAGACTCTGCGATGCAGATCCAGAGCTTTAAGAGGTTTACCGGAGTTCCAGGCAGTCTTAGATATGCTATTGCATATCTGAGTAAAGCTATCGAGAGTCTTGATGAGAGATTCGTCCGGCTCGATAACTATCTGCAAGGTTCTTTGGGAAAACATCAATTAGGAGATACCACTATGAGAATAAATACTTTGCGATTGAGTGGAGATGAATAAGCGCAATTCCTACCCTCCCCTGAAGGAGTGGGGTCCCCTTGCGCTTTACATATGGACAGCGATTGAAAAGCAAGCGCG
>CAXZAB010000344.1:0-2082 GCA_964293715.1 uncultured bacterium
AATTTCAGCCAAGCCTTGGGCCTCAGCCAAAGAGTTCTAAGCTTGGAAGAAGGGCTCTATATGCGGGATTCCAGGCTCATCTTCGAAGTGCAAAAGCGTATAAACCGGCTACATAAAAAGCTGGGGAAGGATGAATAGTCGCGCCCCTTGGACGGGTCGGAAGGATTTACACGTATTTTGCTTCTTAGGTTTGTTAGCTAAAAAGTGGTGACTTATTGGATAAAAAGCTATAAAGCCCTTGTAACTCGATCTTAAGAGCAATCTAACGGGCTGGTTGCACTGCTTCCCCCTCCTATTTGCAGAACTTGGCAAGATTGCTAATAATCTGGATCCGATGATCGGCATCTGGATGTTCCGCGGAGGGTACTTCCACCAATACAGCGATTCCTTGCTTGATCTCCCTGCAACTGATCTGCTTCTTAATAAAGGGCTTCCAGTCTTTGGGGATTTTGGTCAAAAGGATGGGGTTCACCCCATAGGAGAATTGCATGCCCCGACAAGCAGCTATATCCAGACTCACTGCCAGGATCCAGACCGAGGGTTTGAATCTGGAGATCATCCGGGCTGTGTGTCCGGAAACGGTCTGAGCGATCAGCAGTTCCGGCCTCAATTTCTCTACGGTGTAAGATACGTTTGCGGCTATGATATCTGTGATATGAGGAGTGTCGACCCCATCTGTTGCGGGCAGTGCGTGGCTGATTCCGGCCTCATTTTTATGCGTTTCGGTATATGCTGCTATCTTGGCCAGGGTCAGAATCGCGTCGATGGGATACTTCCCGATCGCGGATTCCTCAGAGAGCATCAGACAATCGGTGCCATCGAGCACGGCGTTTGCCACGTCCGTAGCCTCAGCACGGGTGGGGCGGGGATTCCGAACCATTGATTCCAGCATTTGCGTGGCCGTGATTACCGGTTTGCCCCAGAGATTTGCCTTCGCGATCAAACTTTTTTGCACTATTGCGAGCCGCTCGATGGGGATCTCCACACCCAGATCTCCCCGGGCGATCATTATCCCATCCGTTTCCTTCAGGATTGCATCGATCTCTCCCAGAGCGCCTGAGCGCTCCATTTTGGCAATGATAAAGGGATCAAAACCAAGCTCATGGGCGGCTTTTTTCACTGCCAGGATGTCCTCTGGATCATTCACAAAAGATTGACTAATGGCATCCACGCCACTTTCCAGAGCCGCGCGCAAACACTTAGCATCCTTATCTGTGAAGGCGCTGATGCCCAAATCCGTATCCGGTAGATTGAGCCCTTTGTTCGAACGCAATTCTCCGCCCACCACGATGTCGCAAAAGATCTCTTCACCCTTTACGGCTGTTACCCTGAGCTGGATCAAGCCATCATTGAGGAAGATGATGTCTTTATGGTGCACCACCTTGGGCAGCAGGGGCAGGCTGACGGAAACTTTGGTCCAGTCACCGATTATCTCTTTTGTAGTGAGGATGATCTGATCCTTGGGGCGCAAGATGATGGATTCTTGTTTGAGCAAGCCTATACGAATCTTGGGGCCTGGCAAATCCGCCATGATCGTGATATCTACTCCGGCTTTCCGCGCTGCCGTACGCAGCCTTTTGACCACTTTGTCATGATGTTCAAAATTCCCATGCGCGTAATTTAGCCTGGCGACATTCATGCCGGCTTCTATCATCTGAGTCAAGATATTTGTGGAATCCGTTGCCGGTCCTATCGTGCACACGATCTTGGTCTTGTTATCATAAATACTCATTATTCCTCCCCGTGGACTCTTGCCTTTTTAAATCCATCTCTTATTTCGTCAAGTTCTTTTGCTGAGTTCCCAAAGCTACTGCAATCAAAGGATTGTGCCTGTTGCCAGCACAGTCTTGCAAGAGTATTCCGTATTGGATCTGTACTGTGCTCTGCGGTGAGTCTTTCTTGCCCTTAATTCCAGTTTCATAAATCGGTGTGCAGCATTGCAAAGATAATCTTTGGGATAGGGTCGCTGAAACAGCAAAAAAAATAATCCACTTGACAAAAAAGCGCATCTGAATTCTAAAGAACAATACATAAGTGATGGGGGCCTATAGCTCAGCTGGTAGAGCTTCCGGCTCATAACCG
>CAXZAB010000345.1:0-2071 GCA_964293715.1 uncultured bacterium
TTTTGGGCACAGCAAGGGCTTCCAAAGCCGCCCAGGTGCGCTTGAGACTGATCCCTGCATCCAAAATCAGCGCAGTATTCCGGCTGCGGATCAGAATGCTATTGCCTTTGCTGCCACTGGCGAGCACTGAAGTCTGAAACATTAACCTGGGGCTGTCAGACGCGGACTATGCGGTAGTAGCGGTTGTTCATGCGGTCGTACTCGCTCCAGACAGCTTCCGGAGGAGCGGCGTCCAAAAGTTGGCTTACGCCTGCGGCCTGAGCATCAAGATTGTCGCAATGATGCAGAATAATGGCTTCCAGGGTCTGAGGCAAACGCACCGAAGCCTTCTCATACTCGCCGTGATGAGAGAGAATGAGGTGACGCACATTGAGCAGTAAATCCTGGGGAAAGCCTGGAATCTTCGCCGCAGCATCCACCGCAATTTGGTCGCTCATGGCCAGATGTCCCAGCAACCGGCCTTCATCGGTAAAATCTATGGCGATTTTGTCGTTGTATTCTATCACTTTGGCCACGTCGTGCAAGATCGCTCCGGTGATGAGAAGATCCTGAGAAACCGCGTAACGTGTGCTCACAAATTCACAAAGTGTTGCCACAGCGATGGTGTGTTCGATCAAACCATGCATATAGTTGTGATGCCAGCTTTTGGCTGCGGGCGCCTGCAGAAAGCGGGCAAAGAATTCTTTATCGTCAAAGATGACGTGCAAAAGCTTGTTCAGATATTCGTTTTCCACTTTGTCGACGAATTCCCAGAAGCGTTCGGCTAAAACATCCGGTTCAAAACTGCTGCGAGCTACAAAATCGGAGATTACATACTCGCTTTTATCGGCAAAGCGCAATTGGGTGATGGAAAGTTGGATCTGCCCCTTGTAATTCACTACCTGAGCTCGGATCTTGACCACATCGCCGGCGTCAAATTCGGTGGCGATTTTGGTGGCATCTCTCCAGACGTTGGCAGATACCTGTCCGCTGCGGTCTTGCAGCTTGAGCCGTAGGTACGGTCCGCCCTTGCCTTCACGCAATTCCTTTTCTACTGCCAGATAAAAATCTGTGATTTCTTTCGTTTCATGTTCGTGCAATTCGTTTACTAAAATGTGTTCCATATTATATCACTTTATTATGCTTATTTTCCTTATATTTGCCCCTCTTCCCTCTTGTTTGAGACGGATGAAATAGATACCTGAGACAGGGAACAAAGATGCGGGCAGCTCCAGAGATTTGGGGCATTGTTCGGTGCTGAAGATGCGCTGTCCCCTGAGGTTGTAAATGCTAAGTTTCGCTGGTTGATCGATGGATATTTTGAGTGACGACTGGCCTGAAAGGGGGTTGGGGTATACTCTCAGAGGCGCAGGAAAAAGCAGTTCATCGTCATTTGAGACGAAAATCTGAGAATCAAAATCCTGGTAATCCGCATAATAGATTCTGCCGCCACGCTCGCCCTGCACCCAGTAATAAATCCGGTAGCTGTCTTCCCCTTCATTCCCAAACAGCCCACTGGCCGTAAAAGAATAGCTCTTGGTGATGGTAGAGCCCATATTCAGAGCAGTGCTCACGGTGTCGGAGAAAGCGATCCAGCGGGAAAGCACATAGCTTTCGCTCTCGCCAAAATCATGCTTTTCAAACAGCCCGGCAAAGACGCGGGAAGCAGTCATGAGGCTCTGCCCCACTCCTGTATAGAGCTTGGTATTATCATTGGTAAACTTAAGAACCACATTCACGTTTTCAGAGTTTTCCACGGACTCCATCTGGCAGGTAGCAGATGAGATGAAGCTGCGATAGTCTTCAATATTTTCCAGGGCAGCGAGGAATTTGGGTTCATATTGATCGGTAAAACCCACGATGCGCTGGGTTCCTGCCACCACGGTGCGAGGAATGGAATTGAAGCTATACCAGTTAAAACGCCGCATCGAAGGCAGGTTCGCCAAAGGATCTGAGAGAATAGGAAAGTACTGCAGGGCATGCCTGCTCTCGGTAAGATAGCCTTGCTGAATGCTGCTGATCACGCTGGTCTCGTCTTGCCGCATAAAGTTCTCGATCAGCTGCACAGGAGATTCATCGGTAAAGATCTGAA
>CAXZAB010000346.1:0-2071 GCA_964293715.1 uncultured bacterium
CATCAATAGAGTACTGGCATAATCTATTTCGATTCCACCCTGGGTTACCAAGGCCGTAGTGCCAAGTAGATCAAAATTTCCGATATTCTTGACGTCAAATCTTACCGTAGCATATTCTCCTGGGTTCAGCTTGCTGTCACTGATATCTTCCGTGATAAACTGATAGCGCACAAAAGACAGACGCGCATCCACCACAGACACAGTGATCGAGGCATGCTTGGTATTGCCATCCGAATCCGAGACTGTGCAGGCTACGATATATTCGCCTTCCGCAGAAGGTTTGAAGGTCAATTGGTTTTTCTTGGGTTTCAGAGCCGTATAAGCTCCCCCGGCAACTTCCCAGACAAAGTCCAAATTTTGCCCCAGAATGCCCGCACTCACGAGATTAATCTCTGCAATTTCACCCAAAGTAATGGTGTTCGCTTTGGCAGAAATGCCTTCGATGATAATGGCGTTATCGGCCAGCCTGAGCAGATGATTGAGCTGCTCTGTCACCTGAGAGCGGATCACAGTCACGGCTCCTTCCACATTGCGGATAAATTCATCGGCCACGGCTATGATGTTATAATCTCCCGAGGGCAGCTCTTGCACCAAGGTCGCCGGTGCACCCATAATGATGGTTACGCGGGGATCGGTGTTAGGAGTATTGACTTTATCTATAATAATGGTCTTGGCGCCCGAAATGCTGGGATTTCCAGTTTCGGCACTCTTGATTTTGATCTCCATACTCCCCTTGTCGGCGGGGTCTTGATTGGGACCCAGATGCTGCATCAGGATCTCATTTGTCCATTCACCCTGGCCGCCGCCATAGCTGTCGCCCACTATTTTCACTCCGGTTTCCCCAAGCTTTCTGGCGGTATTGGCAGTACGGGTACGCTCGCCATCATCCCAAAACAGGACGTCACCACGGGTCTTTTTCTTGAGGGGATCATCGTCGTCAAGATTCAGATAGGCATTGGCTTTTTCCGTCATAGTAAGCCCGGGCAAAGCATTGATGGGGATAAAGCCCTCTTGGCTGTCGCCTGCCAGGATAGACTGCCTGATCGCCAGATCACGATCGGCATTATGCCTTTGCAGATCAGCGGCAAAGCTGGAAACGATGGGTATGCCGGAATCAGGATCTTGCAACACTTCTCTTAAACTTTTACTTCCGCTGAGAACTCTCCAGCCCGAACGGACCATCTGTCCGCTGGAAACCACCGCATCACCGGCTTTTTTGTAGATTCCTTTCGCCACATCGCCAAAGAAACCTTTATCGTCTCCATAAGGACGGATGTCGTTCTCCAGCTTGCGCATATCATCAAAGTATTTCGCGGCTGTGGCACTTTGCTGAATGTAACTATCTACCAAAGCGTCGATTTCAGCGAAAGAGTTTTGGGTTTTTGCATTGCCCAGAGCATTGATCTTGGCCTGGATTTCATGCATAATTCCATCCCGGTTTTCCATACTTCCGGTCATATTTGTCTGATTTTCCCAATATTTTGCTAAGGCATGAGCTGCGCCAGGCGCATCTTTATCATCCTTACTACAAGACACAAATACTAACATTGTCAGTATCACTAACAGAAAAGTTAGATAGCGTTTCATTTTTACCTCCAGTAAAAAGCTGCTTGAGTTTATTTATTTTGATCTTATGAAATTTGTCAAGGAGATTTCGGTTTTAGCGTTTTAGCGTTTTAGCGTTTTGACGTTTTAGGGTTTTAACGTTTTAGGGTTTTATCGTCGGCAATAGCATTCCTTCCAGCCCAAGCTCCAAACCCGCCCCTCACGTCTAACGTTTAACGTCTAACGTATAACGCCCCCTTTTTCGGTGTCCTCGGTGGTAAAAGCGATACCTGTTTTGACTTGTCTTTTTGATCTGGCAGCTTAGCGTTAGGGCGAAACGGAGTTCGCCCCTACCTTAATGCTTTGATCCGCCCAATCCGTTTCATCCGTAAAATCCGTGTAACTATTAGAAAGTCAGCACACCGAAACCCGAAGCAAACAAACGCGCATAAAAATGCTTCCAAACGTTTTTTCAGGCATCCCCCCATTTTTTCTCTGCCTTCTTACTCTTCCATTATTACTCTGA
>CAXZAB010000347.1:0-2066 GCA_964293715.1 uncultured bacterium
GAGCAAAAAGCGAATCCCATCATCCTGGGCATGGTCACCCATCAATTTGAGAATCTCATCCATCGCCGCTATCAGCTGATAGCCTCACACTTCAATGTGGCGGAAGATACCATTATGACCTACCGGGAGCAGATATCCAAGCTGGATCCCAAACCCGGGCTGCGCATTCTCAGCAATAACGCCGCCTACGTGTATCCCGATGTGACCCTGAAAATGGTGGATGGCGAATATGTGGTGATTATCAACGATAATATCACCCCCAATATCATCATCAGTCCGCGGTATCGCAAGATGATCAACCGGGGCAATTTTGACCGGCAAACCGTCTCCTATGTGCGGGAGCGGATCAACAGCGCCAAATTCCTGATCAAATCCATCTATATGCGCATGCGCACCTTGGAGCAGGTTTCGCTTTCCATAGTAAAACATCAACACGATTTCTTTTACAACGGCAGCGGGATCCTGGAGCCGCTCACCTATAGCGTGATAGCGCGGGATGTGGACAAAAGCGAATCCACCATCAGCAGAGTGGTGAAGCACAAATATGCTGAAACCCCGTATGGCATCTACGCTTTCAAGGACTTTTTTCACTCCACCGCCGGACGGGATGATAACTTTGAAAATATCTCCAGACAAAAAGCTAAAAGCTACATCATCCGTTTAATCGATGCAGAAGATAAGACCAAGCCCCTTTCGGATCAAAAACTGGTGGAACTCCTAAAGACAGAGGGACTCAATATCTCTCGCCGGATTGTCGCCAAATACAGGGACGATCTGGGAATTTTGAATAGCAGATTAAGAAAACAACAATAGAGGACAAATGGAAAAGTATCAAGTCTTGGTAATAGGGGGCGGACCCGGTGGCTATGAAGCCGCTATCCGTCTCTCTCAGTATGGAATATCCACTGCCGTGATCGAAAAAGAGCGCGTGGGTGGAGTGTGTTTGAACTGGGGTTGTATCCCCACCAAAACCTTGGTTAAATCGGCTGAATTGGTAAGCGAAATTCATAATTCTGCCGAATATGGCCTGCCTGAGCTGGATCTCAAGCTGGACTACAGCAAGGTTTGGGAAAGAAAAAACCAGGTCGTGGAACAGCTCGTCAAGGGAGTGGAATATCTGTATGGCAGACGTAAGATTCCCATTATCAAACAGGTGGCTACATCCATCCACAAGCAAGATGATGGCTATCTGGTGAAAACTTCTGAGGACAAAAGCTATTTTGCCCCTTATCTCATCATCGGCACCGGCGGCGAAACCAAAAGCCTGCCCGGAGTGACGATAGATGAACAGGACATTATGTCTTCCCGCGGCATCTTGAGTATGCACACCCTGCCCAAGAGCCTGGCTGTGGTGGGTGGCGGAGTGATTGGCTGTGAATTTGCCTCCATCTTCGCTCAGCTGGGAGTAGAGGTTAGCATCATCGAATTCCTGCCCAGATTGCTCTCTTTGGAAGATGTAGAAATCTCCCGACGCATTACGCCCATGCTCAAAAGATCCGGCATCAAAGTTATGACCAAAACCGGAGTGGAAAGCATTGCCAAGGGCGAAGGCGAGATGATCCTGAAGCTGAATAACGACAGCGAAATCCGGGCGGAAAGAGTGCTGATGGCTGTGGGACGCGCACCCAATTTTGGCATCGAGACCCAGGGTTTTGAGCTGAAGATGGAGCGTGGTGCCATCGTGATCGATGACAAGATGGAAACCTCTGCCCCGGGCATTTTTGCTATAGGCGACGTGACCGACAAATTACAGCTGGCGCATACTGCCAGCAAACAGGGCCTCATGGCTGTGGAGCAGATCGCTGCCATCATCCAGGGAAAAGACAGGCCCAAAACAGTTTTAAACTATGCAAATATACCCAGATGCACCTTTACAAACCCCGAAATCGGATCGGTAGGCCTCACAGAAGCTGAGGCTAAAGATACTTATGGCGAGATCACGATCGGCAAATTCCCCTTTACTGCCAGCGGCAAGGCCATGGCGATGTCTGCAACCCAAGGCTTTGTAAAAAGCATTGCCCGCACCGATACGGGCCCACTGGTAGGCATGCACACCATCGGCCCGC
>CAXZAB010000348.1:0-2061 GCA_964293715.1 uncultured bacterium
CCCCCAAGGCAAAAAAATCCGGCTCCAAGGTAGTTTCACAAGCCCCCGTAAATATCAATACCGCCACTTTGGAAGAACTGTGCAGCCTCAGCGGAATCGGCCCTGTGAAAGCCCGGTGCATCATAGATTATCGCACAGAACATGGTCCCTTCCCATCGCCCAATGAGCTGACCAATGTCAAAGGCATCGGCCAGATAACTCTGCAAAAGAACCTCTCCCGCCTATGCACCGAATAAGCCTCAAACCCCCATGCCGCCACACTTATGCGCTCCAAAACCCCCGCCCTTATGCACCTGTGTACCCCCGCACCAACAAACTCATTGACACAAAATGCCCACAACATTTACTTGACTCTGAATTTTGAAATTTCGGGAGTAAAAAATGAAGACACTTGGACTAAACTGGACGCCGACTGTTACTCTGGCCAAGCTTTTTGAAGAGCAGAATCAATTCTTCGATGCTTTGGCCACCTATGAGCTGATCGCCCAAACCGATGCTTCACCTGCCATCAGGGAGAAGATCGAAGATTTGCATGCCCGGATTTTGAATGATCCTGCCAACCGCTATGATCCCCGGATCGAGAAACTCTTCACTCCAGAGGAATTGGCTTATCTGAAGATCATCAGCCATCAGGGCTTCGACAATATGGCCAGCACCATTGAAAAGCTGAGCGAAGGCCTTCAGGAAAGCGAAATATTCTTTGATGACGAAGATATCCTGGCCGAAGAATCCGAGCTTGACGCTCTCTCGGCAGTGCTGGAAGAGATCGAAAGACAGGCCCAGCTCAATCTCATCAGCTTGAGTGAGGACGTATCTGAACTCACCGTGGGAGACCTGCTCATCGCCATTCTTTCTCGCTATGACAAAAATCAGCTGCTCAACGACATTCCGTTCTCAGATCTGATCAGCCTTTTTGTGGATATGCAAAGTCCCAAATCCTGATTATGGCCAAGATTCCCCGCAGCTACAACAGCATCTGTGAACGCTGCCTGCGCAAGTGTAAACAGGATAAAGACGTGAAATTGCTCTCCTGCCCCAGATTCGACCCCAAACCCGTGCAGCTTGAGATCAAAGTCCCCGGCTGTGGACGCAGATTTGATAAACGAGCATGATCCGCATCATCGCAGGCCGTTACAAAGCCCGTAAAATAGCCACAGTACCAGGGCGCAGCACCAGACCCACTTCGGATTATAACCGCGAAATGGTCTTTAGCACCTATCAGGATTATGAAGACAAACGCGTCTTGGACCTCTTTGCCGGAACCGGCGCCTTGGGCTTGGAAGCACTGTCACGCGGGGCATCCTGGGTAGATTTTGTGGAATTCGCCACCCCCGCCTTTGGCATCCTCCTCAGCAATGTGGAGTCTTTGAAATGTGGGGATCAATGCTACCTCTATCGCAGAAAAGTGTACGATTACCTGAAAAGCTGCACCCATAAATACGACGTCATTATCATGGATCCGCCCTACAATAAAAATCTGGTGAATCGCACCCTGAGAAGCATCTTCGAACATGATCTTCTGGCAGAAGATGGTATGATCATCGTGGAACACGCCGCCGAAGAGCTTATCAGCCCAGAGCTGAAGGATAGGATATTTAAACACAAATCCAGCAAGACCTGCGATTTCACCTGGCTCCAGAATTAGAGTTTTAACGTTTTATCGTTTTATGGTTTTAACGAGTCTGGAAAAACCATGTAGTGGCGGTCTCCGTACCGCCTAAACCTCCATCTTCACATCCCCCCTCATTTGCCACCCCAATAGCCCCCATCTCCCCCCCCGTAACACTGTCTTCAGACGGTGCGTGTCCCAGCCCTTGTAAAACAACCTTTTTCAAAAACATCCCTTGCCCATTTCGCATAATTTAATGCCGATGCAACCGCCGTCTAAAGACAGCGCTACGGTAAACAGCCATTCACCACCCCAATCACCCATTTCCATCCATCCAGAAAATCTATCCCCCTACGTATCCCATCCTAATCCCCCTCTTTACATCCCCGCGCTTTACCCCCATCAGCCCACCATTTCAGCCCCCCCTCATCCCAAAAAAAGGCCCGGGTAAA
>CAXZAB010000349.1:0-2059 GCA_964293715.1 uncultured bacterium
GCAAAAGCTCGCCGATCTGATGCAGACCTGGGACATAGAGGGCCGCCGCGTGCTACTGGTGGACGATGTGATCACCACCGGTGCTACGGCTGCCGCCTGTGCACAGGCTCTGCTTTCGGCGGGTGCGGAGAGCGTGTTTGCGGTGGCTGTGGCTACGGTGGAATTTCCGCCCATTGCCCAGCCGACCCTGCCCTTGCAGGAGGATGCGGACGAAGAAATTTAAAAAAGTTGCCGAAAAGTGCTTGACAAAATGCGAGAAGTCGGGTATACTAATCAAGCTGTGAGCGACAAACGCTTACAGATATCCGGGTGTAGCGCAGTTTTGGTAGCGCGCTTGAATGGGGTTCAAGAGGCCGTGAGTTCGATTCTCGCCACTCGGACCATAAATCCAACGATTTCACGTTAGAAATCGTTGGATTTTTTTGTTTATAGGCTGGCCTCATTTGGTTTTGACCACAATTTTGACCACAATGCCAACGATTTTATCTGGTCTAATTAGTGCCGTTCCGTCCAATTTTCAGGCCGAAAACGCCTCATTGAACAACTGGATCGCACTCTGCCGAATGGATTCCTGAACATGGAGATAATGCTCAGTCATTTCGGTATCGGCATGGCCTACGATGCTCTGGATGGTCTGAATATCCACGCCCAACGCCTGCATCTGCGACACATAGGTGTGGCGGCAGCTGTGCGGCGTGAGCAAGCGGACATCGCCCGCTTCTTCCAGAGATTTGCGGAATACATCCCGGAAATGGGTGGGATTGCAGGGCAAGCCGGTCTTGGGGCTTTCCCAGATGAACTGGTCGGTGGTATCCCGCAGCTTGATGGCACACGGGCGGACATTCAGCGGCACCGGAATATCCCGGATACTGTCTTTGGATTTCGGACTGCCGATGCTGACTGTACCTTTTACGACCTTTACTGCCTGCCGGATGTGAATGACAGAGCCATCTTCTTCAATAAACTGCGGCTCCAAAGCCAGAAGTTCCTGCATTCTCATTCCAGTGCCGAGCAAAAGCCGGATGCTCAAGCCCATGCGGTCATCGGGCAGCACCTTCATCAGGTGTGCGACTTCCGCTGTGGTAAAGGCTTCCTTGCGTTTTGCGGTGCCGGATGCCCGCATCTTTTCAGCAAGCCGGACCGGGTTGCGGCGCACAAGGTCATTGGCTTCTGCCTTTTGAAAGATCTGGTAGAGCATCCCTCGTGCCTTGCTGATGTAAGAATCCGAGCGGCCATCACGCCGCATCCCTTTCAGAAAGTTTTCAATGTCGATGGGGCGTATGACGGTCAAGGGGCGATGGTAAAATCCCTCTTTGAGCATTTTCAGGCAGTATTTATAGCTTTCCTGTGTCGTGGGAGCGATATTATCCCTGTGACCCTCGAACCATGTATCGGCCCAATCCTCGAAGTACAGGATCGTGTCCAGCTGGACACCGCTGATAAGCGCATCCTGATACTCTTTCAGTTTGAGCTTGACCTCCTTCTGAGTCTTGCCATAGAAGGTCTTGAAGCGCGGCGAACCATCTTTCTGGTAGCCGTCCATCATACGTAATTCCCAGCGACCATCGCTGCGGTGGCGAAGCGTACCCTCGCCGTGTGAACGTTTGCTTGGCATATTGCCTCCTTCCTGATGTCAAGTCGTTTCGGGAATAGTATAGAAAAAGAAACCTCTTGAATCAAGGATGTCAGATCAGCCATTTACGCTGTCCGTGATCCACTGAAGAAAACGGTCTTTGGGTACGACCATCCGCTTACCGATGTGGAGCGTGGGAAAGCCGTCCGAACGGAGCAGGATGTAAGCGTTGGCGCGGGAGATGCCCAGCGCAGCAGCGACATGATCGGCTGTCAGGGTGATGGGAAGCTGCTCATACGAAGTGAACTGAGAGCGCATAGAATACCTCTTTTCTCTATATGTTGTATTAAGTGAATACAGAAACACTATATATTGCACTTTGATATGTAACAAGGGGCATCTGCGGTTTGCGGATGCCCCTTGTGTATATGGGAGACTAACTATTAAAAGTCAAGCCCCAAAATGAAAAAATCCGTCTGCCGACCG
>CAXZAB010000350.1:0-2044 GCA_964293715.1 uncultured bacterium
CGCACGTGGAAGCCTGCCTCAGAAGCTTTAACCGCAGTATGCCGGAAGAGATCAACCGCATTGTCACAGATCACATCAGCGATATCCTCCTGGTGCCCACACCCACTGCCATGGCCAATGCCAGGCGCGAAGGACTGCAAGACAAATGCACCCTCGTAGGCGATATTATGGTGGATTCCCTGCTCTTCGGGATTCAAAAAGCCAAAGTCCAATCCAAGGTTTTGCAAGAGCTCAAGATATCCCCTGATGAAGAGTATTATCTTTTGACCCTGCATCGCCCCTACAACGTGGATAATCCCGAGAATCTTGAGCACATCCTTACCGCGCTGAATTCACTGCAGAAACGCATCATCTTCCCAGTGCATCCCCGTACCCGGAATATCCTGCAAAAGATGAGCAACAAGCAATTTGCCCATATCAATTTCGTAGCTCCGCAAGCCTATCTGGATTTCCTCCTGCTGATGGATAACTGCGGGATGGTACTCTCCGATAGCGGAGGCATCCAAAAAGAAGCGTATATCCTAAAGAAACGCTGCGTGACCCTGCGCCCGGAAACTGAATGGGTGGAAACCGTAACCAGTGGCTGGAATATGCTGCTGCCCACAGACGATCCTGCCTTCCCTGCTGCGATAGAAGACTTTAGCAGGCCCCAGCTCCATGATAATATCTTTGGCCATGATGTGGCACAAAAGATTCTGGCCCGGCTGCTGCAAGGCTAAAGTTACTTAACTATAGCGCCATCACTGAGGCTGATTATTTCGCTGGCATAGCTGGCGTAACTATCATTGTGCGTAACCATTACGATGGTGCGCCCATCCTTGTGCAGCTCACTTAGCAGCTGCATCACCTCTTCCCCATGCTTGCTATCCAGATTGCCGGTAGGTTCATCGGCAAGGATGAGCTCTGGGTCATTGATCACACAGCGTGCGAGGCCTACCCGCTGTTGCTGTCCGCCTGAGAGCTGATGCGGATAGTGATTCATCCGGCCTTCTAAACCCAGTTGTTTTAGCAGAGCTGTCACTTTGCTTTTGCGGGTAGCAGAATCCACTTTTTGATACAAGAGCGGTAATTCTACGTTTTCAAATACAGTGAGGGATGCGATCAGGTTGAACTTCTGGAAGAGGAAACCGATCTTACTTCGGCGCAGGCGATTGCGCTCTTTCTCATTCATGTTTCCGGCGGCAATTCCTTCCAGCAAGATTTCGCCAGTGCTGGGGCGGTCCATCAGCCCCAGGATGTTTAACAGCGTGGTTTTGCCGCAGCCGGAAGGCCCTTTGATGGCCACAAAGCTACCTTTGGGGATACTCAGATTGATACTATTCAGGGCTGTGGTTTCCACAGTGTCCGTACGATAGATTTTGGATAGATTCTTCAGTTCGATCATCGCTTGCTCCTTAATCTGCTTGCAAGTAGCGGTTGGCATCCGCTTTGTATGCCTTTAAGATATTGATGTATAGTGGGACAAAGACCACCAGCGCCATCAGAATGATGGCTACAGGATAGCCCAGTCGGGATGCTCCTGATTTCAGGGTGAATCTGTCTGCATACACGCTGATCAGATTGTAGGCCAGATAAAGGCCAACAACCCCGGACCCTATATAGAGATAGAGATAGTTTCTGAAGTATAGCTTTAGTAGATCTGGCAGCTCCGCCCCGCAGACCTTGCGGATGCTGATGTCCTTCATCTGAGCGTGCACGCTTACTGAACTCACTGCATATATACCCATCATAGCAAGCAGCACGACAAATATAGCCATAAAGAGGCTGATGTTTTTGTATATCCTATCCTGAGCGTAGAAAGCATCCTGCTCTGTTTCGATTTCACGGCTGGAATAGCCGAAGACACCTCCGGCAGCCACATCAGCAAAAAGCTCTTCCAGGGCTGAGATCACTTCTTGTTTGTAGCCTTCCTGCCAGGTGATCTGATAGTACTTTATTACATTTGGTTTCATCAGATAGATCAGGGGAATCATCTCATTATGGGCAGGGAAATACCAGCTATCTTCTACAACTGCACTCACTTCATACCATGTGCTTTCTTCAT
>CAXZAB010000351.1:0-2044 GCA_964293715.1 uncultured bacterium
TTGTAGCTCGTAACCCAATACAGCCCTCTCCACTGCTTATGCAGTTTTGCCGTTCCCATCACCAACTTCAGCACTCTCATCGCTGTATTTTCCACCTGGTATTCAGGACAGATACTGGTATATTGAGCACCCTCTTCCACCGCTAAATTGATGGAATCCAGCACAACCTCAGGATCAAATCCTGTGAGGATAATAGTACCGGCATCAATAGCCTCCGGGCGCTCCATGGAGTTGCGAATCGTGATCGCCGGAAATCTAAGGATAGAGCTTTCTTCGCTGATAGTACCGCTATCCGAAACTACGCAAAGCGCATTCATCTGCAGATAATTGTAATCGGAAAAGCCAAAAGGCTTAAGAAACTGAATCAAGGGATTAAACTCAAATTCTTCCAAAAGTTCTATCCTCTTTCTGGTCCGCGGATGCGTGCTAACGATTATTGGAAGCTTGTACTTCTGTGCCAGAGTGTTCAATACCGTGCCTATCTTCCGCAAATTGTCCGGATAATCCACATTCTCTTCACGATGCACAGAGACCAGGAGATACTTTCCAACCTGCAGACTGAGTTTTTCTAAGATATCTGACTTCTCTATCTTAGGCAGGTACCGCTGCAAGACTTCATACATAGGAGAACCGGTAAGATACACCCTGCGATGTGAAAGACCCTCCGCCAAAAGATGCCTGCGCGAGTTTTCAGTATACACCAGATTAAAATCTGAAATATGATCTATCATTTTGCGATTGATTTCTTCCGGCACATTGGCATCAAAGCTACGGTTTCCCGCTTCCATATGATAGATAGGAATATGTTTGCGCTTGGCCATGATAGCCGCAATCGAAGCGTTGGTATCACCCAAAATCAGCATTGCATCCGGCTGCTCCTTGAGAATCACTTCTTCGATTCCGATCAGGGTTTCACCTAATACACGCCCCAAAGATGAGGTATCTACGTTCAGAAAATAATCTGGCTTGCGCAGCTCCAGATCCTCAAAGAAGATCTGATTCAGTTCATAATCATAGTTCTGTCCTGTATGCACCAAAATATGATTGGTATAGCGATCAAATAACTGTATAACGCAGGCTAAGCGGATGATCTCCGGCCTTGTGCCAACTACTGTAATAATTTTTAACATCTTGTTCCTTTAATGGTTACACGGAATTGTTACACGGATTGTGCGGATACAACGGATTCACACGGATTTTAATTATTAAGAGTATATATTGATAATATCTGTTTTTATACTCAGCCATATCTCTCATAAATCCCTTAATTCATTAACCCTATCCGTGTTGATCCGTCCCATCCGTCAAATCCGTGTAACTATTCAAACCTTTTCAAAGTAAGTATCAGTGTCTTCAGGATCATAAAACTCATTTATCCAAAACATCGTCAGCAGCTCACCATCCCCTATATTGGTAATATTATGCGTAAACCAGATAGGCATATCCACATAAGCGGGATCAGTGCCATCCAAGATATACTCTATCACTTCATCAGTTCCATATTTCCGCAGCTTGATGGAGGCCTTACCCTGAATCACCGCAAACCGCTCCACCTTGCGGATATGGAAATGATTCCCCCGCGTAATGCCTGGCACAGTAGTAGAGAATGCCGCCTGCCCACCAGAGCAGAACTTCATCGCCTCGACATACACCCCCCTGGGATCAGCATGCTTCGTATACTTCACCGGAAAATGCTCATTCGGCAGGTACGACCGAAATGTATTAAAAAGAGCCACCTCAAATCTATCATTCAACTCCGGAAATATCCCCTTAAGCTGATACATCTCCCTAAACCCCTGCAATTTCTCCAGCAGTTCCGTCACCTTATACTCAGCCATATGCTCCACGTGAATCTGCCTCGGCAGATTCAATTGAGAATTGAAAATGGAGAATTGAGAATTACCCCTCTCACCATCCTCCTCGGTGTTTTCGGTGCTCTCGGTGGTTGCAAAACCCAATCCGTGTAAATCCGTCCCATCCGTAAAATCCCTGTAACTATTAATCAAGCCCACTATCTTCCACACCAGTTCTCCCACATAGATCA
>CAXZAB010000352.1:0-2033 GCA_964293715.1 uncultured bacterium
GGCGATTCCCGTAACCATCGGGGATGGAAGTCGGGTCGACCGTATTCCGCTGGACCTTTACACCGGAACCAGTATCTATCAGAGCATCTACTACGCTGACGAAATCGGCATGCTGGGGAATATCCATGCCATCACCCTTTATAATGATTTTGTTACAACTAATGTTGGCAGTAAACCGGTCAAAATCTGGATGGGTCATACCGCTCAGCAGTATTTGCATGGTAACTGGATTCCCTCCTCTGAGATGACTTTGGTTTTTGATGGCCTGGTGAACTTCCCCACTGGAGAAAACTCCATCGTTTTCCCGCTGCAGTTTCCCTTTACTTATACGGGTGGCAATCTGGTGGTGATGTTCAATCGTTGTCTGGATAGCAACCATTACCAGCAGAATGACCTCTTCAAATGCCAAATCGGAGCTTATGGACGTGCCCGCATTGATCATGACAATTGGGATGAGTTTGACCCCGCCAACCTCACGGGTGGATATGTATGCAGCGAATTTCCCAAAACCACATTCATAATGGTTCAGAGTGGGGTAGGGCACATTACAGGCACTGCGCGCGAGGCAGACGGAAGTCTTCTGGCTGATGTGCAGGTAAATGTGGAAGGCAGTGAACTCTCTGGGGTAAGCAATCACCAGGGTCAATACAATATATACAATATCCCGGCAGGCGGGCATGCCGTGAGCTTCAGTCGCTACGGCTATGAGAGTCAAACCCAAAATATCGTATTGGCAGAAGCTGAAACCCGGCTGATAGATGTGACCATGAACCTTACGCCCAGGATAAATATCATTGGGCATATCCGGGATCACGATACCGGAAACGGAATTCTCCTGGCTAATATCCGTCTCTTTGGTTCTGGTTGGGAACAGTTTTCTACCACTTCTCACGCCAGTGGCTACTTTACTATCCAAAACGTAATTGCAAACGATAATTACACTTATAGTTCCTGGGCTCCAGGATACCGTGGTACCAGCGGAATCATGGATGTGGGGACAGAAGATTATAATATGGGCGATATCTTCCTCTCTCAAACTGCCAATGGGCCAAGCTACTTTAAGGCAACGATGAACGCTACCTTAAGTGCTGTAAATCTCAGTTGGAATGTCATGCTTCAGCCCGAGCCAGCCGGAAATTTAAGCAGCAGCGATTTTGCCAAGAATCTCAGCCCTGTCTTTCAAGGCTGTAGGTTATGGCGTTTGGAGCCGGACCAGGAACATCACGAAGCTTCCTGGATAGCCCTCAGTGATGAAATAATTACAGCTCTGAATTATCAGGATCAAGACTGGGGCGCTCTCCCGGATGGCGTTTACAGATGGGCTGCAAAAGCCATCTATGAGGATGGTCTGATCTCTGCTCCATCATTCTCCAATCTCTTGGTAAAAGGTGTAGGCAACGGCACCATCCTGGGCTATGTCTCAAGAGATTACGGCGATCCTTGCGCAGGGGCTACCATTACCGCTTATACCCCTGAAGATGAATATGTCACCACCTCAGACAGCGCAGGTATGTATAGCCTGATTGTACCTGCCGGAGTCTATTTTGTAACTGCTGTCTTTGAAGACTATCCTGGAGGTGGGTCTGGGTCCGGAGGCTGGGCCGTGTTACCAAACCAAAATACTATCATAGGCTTCAGCTTCCAATATCCCTCAAATGAAGATGAACTTGTGCCGGTAAGCGTAACTGCTTTGAATGGCAACTATCCTAACCCCTTCAACCCCGAAACTACCATCAGCTATGACCTAAAAGATGCTGCAAGCGTACGCCTGAAAGTGTACAATATAAAAGGCCAATTGGTGCGCAATCTGGTGCATGCAGAGCAGGCAGCAGGATGCTATCGCATAGTCTTTGATGGTCGTGATGATAGAGGCAAGCCGCTTGCCAGCGGTATCTACCTCTATCGCCTCACTGCTGGAAATTGTAGTGATACCCGTAAAATGATGTTGATGCAATGAATCTGCCGGTAGAATTTCTGCCGTAATAAATCGTAAAACCCCGGCGGAAGTCGGGGGTTTGCTTTTTACCCTTCTA
>CAXZAB010000353.1:0-2024 GCA_964293715.1 uncultured bacterium
GTCGATCTTGAAGTAAAGCAGTAGCCACTGGGCATTTTGGGGGATTTCGCCAAAGCGGTCGGTGAGTTCGCTCGCAAAGTCTTCGATATCGGCTATGTTTTCCAGTTCGGAGAGGCGGCGATAGACGCGCAGGCGTTCTTCATCGTTATCGATATATTCAGGGGGGAAATACAGATCGACTTCGGTGCGGATGCTCTGACGGGTGCTAGGGTCGTCGTCCGCATAAAGGCTGGAGGTATCGCCACTTTCCACCGCTTCAATGGCGTGACCCAGGAGGCGATTATAATAGTTAAAACCGATGGCCTGGATGATGCCGCTTTGTTTGGTGCCCAGGATGGTTCCGGCTCCGCGGAGTTCGAGGTCACGCAGGGCTACTTGGAATCCGGCGCCCAGGTAATCGTATTGGGTGAGGGCTTCCAAACGCTGTCTGGCTACGGTGGTGGTGCCTTTAGGGATGAGCAGGTAGGCATAGGCCCGGCGGTTGCTGCGTCCCACGCGTCCACGCATTTGATAGAGCTGAGCCAAACCGAAATTATCGGCGCGGTCGATTAAAATGGTATTGGCATTGGGGATATCGATGCCGTTTTCGATGATGGTGGTGGAGATCAGAACCTGGGCATCACGCTCTACAAAGGCTTTCATCACTTCTTCCAGATGTTTTTCAGGCATTTGCGCGTGTCCCACCAAAAAGCTGACGTCGGGCATTTCGCGGCGCAATTCCAGAGCCACAGTCTCAATGGTCTGCACGCGGTTGTGTACAAAGAAGATCTGTCCACCGCGGTCCACTTCGCGGCGGATGGCATCTTTGATCACTTCCATATCTCGCGGGGTGATGATGGTGCGGATGGGCAGGCGCTCTTTGGGCGAGGTCTGCATCAGGGAGATTTCCTTGAGCTTGGCCAGCGCCATATTAAGGGTGCGCGGGATGGGGGTGGCGCTCATATATAGCGTATCCACATTGCTTTGCAGCCGGCGCAGGCGGTCTTTGTGCCGCACACCAAAACGGTGCTCTTCATCGATAATGAGGAGCCCCAATTTGGGAAATTTCACGTCTTTGGAAAGCAATCTGTGGGTGCCGATAGCGATATCCACTTTGCCGGAGGCGATATCCTGGATGTCTTTATCGATCATCGCTTTGGATCTGAAACGGGAAAGCATGGCAGTGCGTACGGGATATTGGACCAGGCGTTCTTTAAAAACGCGGAAAAGCTGTTCTGCCAACAGAGTAGTGGGGGCCAAGACAACCACCTGAAAGCCGCTGTTTACAGCTTTGAAGGCGGCACGGATGGCTACCTCAGTCTTGCCAAAACCCACATCACCACAGAGCAGACGTTCCATCGGCTTGGGCAATTCCATATCGTCTTTGATCTCTTGGGTGGCTCTCTTTTGATCCGGGGTGTCTTCATAGATGAAGGAGCTTTCCAGATCGGTTTGCCACTCGGTATCCGGAGCGTGTGCCAAACCGGGACGGCTGGTGCGCTCGGCATACAGCCTCACCAGGTCTGCGGCGATCAGCTCAATCTGTTGAGTGGCACGTCGCTTGGTATTTTGCCATTTGGCGCTGCCCAATCTGTTCAAAGTGGGCGCTGAACCCTCTTCGGCCACGTATTTTGTGACCAGGGACAGCTGAAAGGTGGGCACATAGACGCGATCGTCATTGGCATAGCGTACGACCAGGCATTCCACCTCTTGGCCGTCTAAACGGATGATTTTGAGCCCTTCAAAGACGCCCACGCCATGATCCACATGCACCACATAGTCTCCCGGTTTGAGATTTTCATAATCCACGATGGTCTCACCGGGGGCAAAACGGGGGGTATAGCGTTTGCGTTTGTAGCGGTTGAAGATCTCATGATCGGTCCAGAGGCCCAGCCTGGCATCCTCAATCTCAAAGCCTTCATGCAAGACTCCGATGTGGCCCCGGTAGGCTGCCTCTGCAGAGATCATCTGCCGTGTGCGCTTTTCCTGAGAGCGGTTGTCAAAGAGCAGAATATGCTCCCAGCCCTGCTCACGCTTGGCATTCA
>CAXZAB010000354.1:0-2018 GCA_964293715.1 uncultured bacterium
TGCCGCATAAAGTTCTCGATCAGCTGCACAGGAGATTCATCGGTAAAGATCTGAAAGTTACTGAGCCGTTTATTGTTGGCAAAAAGGGTGTCGTTTTCGGCAAACTCGCTTGTGAGGACAGCCTCTATCCTGAGCTGCGTGGGCTCATCCGGTAGTTCGATTGTCACATTATGCAGGGCGGGATCAAATTCATAGTATTCCCGGGGGGCAAGGCCTTGCAAAATCTCCACATTCAGGGAATCATATTGAGAAAAACCAGGACGGCTCAGGATCAGACGGAGATTGGCGTTTAAGATGCTGGTATCGCTGTGGTTGTACACTCTAAAGGCAGGCTTCACCCGATTGCCGGGCAACAGGTCGCCCTCCAGATCAAAATCGGTAAGCTGAAGATCTACTTCGTCCAAGCTGAATTCTCCCAAGAGGCCAAACAGCAGTTCGCAGGCAAAACCCGCTTGGGCAAATGAAGACAGATGTTGGATATCGCCCACCTGATTCATGTAATAGCTGTGCGTCCCGCCTCCTGAGCTGGCGGAGACAAAGCGGTTCATCCCGTTGGTAGTGTAGTCTGCCATCAGCCAAAAAGTCTCGGCGGTGTGCTCGCTGTCAAAATGGATATCCACTTGCTTGTCGGTGATGCTCACTGTCTTGCTGCTGAGCAATTCTCCGGGACTACCATCTACATCAACGCGCAATTCCACCCCCATCGTACCTCCTGTATGAGGGAGCCAGATGCGGGCGCCTTGGGTACGGAAGTTCACTTCACTCATGCCGGGGTAGGCACTGCGGAAGTTGAAGCGTACACCCCAGCGGTTTGACCCAAAGAAATTCAGGTCATTAAAGGAAGTGTGATAGTGATAGTGATATTCGCGGCTACTGTCCCCTATGGCTCTGCCGTCTGCAGAAACGCATTGGATGGCATAAAGCATGCCAAAGATAAAGGGCAAAATCAAGAGATAGCGCTTTCTCAGCACTCCATCTCCTTGATCAGGCCTTGGGCCTGTGCCAGATCCTTTTGCATGGCCCGGACAAGTTCGTCAGTATTGGCAAACATCTTTTCCTCCCGGAGGTATTTGAGCAACTCCACCTGCATGGTGAAGCCGTAAATATCTGAATCAAAACCGATAAGAAAGGTTTCGATCTCGATAATCCCATCATGTTTCAAAGTTGGAGCTCTGCCGATATTCGTCAAGCCAAAAAAGGTTTTACCCTCCAAATTCACCCGGCTGAGATAAATGCCCTCTGCCGGAATCAGCTGATGAGGGTTTGTAAGTTTAAGATTTGCAGTAGGAAAGCCCAGATCCCGCCCTCGCGCCATACCTTGTATCACGGATCCCAAAAGACAATATGGCCTGCCCAAAAGACTATTGGCCTGCTGGATATCTGCAGTTTCCAAAAGCCTGCGGATCAAGCTGCTGCTGATGGGCTTTCCGGCGTTAAGTTCGGGCTCTACATATTCCACCCGGTAGCCATATTCTGAGGCGTGGTTCTGCAGAAACTGCCGGTTACCCTCTCGGTTCATGCCAAAATGGCTGTCATAACCCACCACGATCACGCGTGGATGCCAGGTAGGGATCAAATATTCACTGAGAAATGTGAGCGCTGGCGTGCGGGCAAATTCGGGAGTAAAATCCAGCAGCACAACCTCGTCTATGCCCAGCTCCTTGATCTCCTGTTCTTTGATGGCTGAAGGGCAGAGCAGTTTGAGTGCAGCAGCCTTTTTCAGCGTTAGAGCAGGATGATCCCGGTAGGTGATAATTACGGACTTAAGCTTTTCTGCCTTGGCAATCTCATGCACACGGGCCAACAGTTTGCGATGTCCAAGATGAATGCCGTCGAAGGTGCCGATGCTGAGTACAGTCATCTGGCTCTTTCTCCACTGAGCACCAAACTGGGTATGATGAATCCTGTTTCACAGCGGCCTATTCCCAATAGCTTTTCCTGGTAATACAAAGCCAGTTCAGAGCCATCTGCACAGTCATAGGCCAGGCTGAATTTACGGCCATGTAAGAAATGCTGAG
>CAXZAB010000355.1:0-1980 GCA_964293715.1 uncultured bacterium
CGCTCTGCGAACTGGTATAAGAGCCACCCGGAGGATTGAAGGTGGGAGCGGCTACTTGATTCTGGACTGCTTCAGCAAGCACAGTGTTGTAATTGATGATATTCGGAATCGTATGATCTGCCACATAACCCAAGGCGTCAAATTTTACCCCAGCATCTACTGTATAACCACCGGTAAGAGTCCACCATGGTGTTTCATTGGTGTTAGCATTCAGGTTCATGAAAGCTTTTCCATATACCCAAGGACCTGCGATATCATACAAATTGATCTCAAAGCGAGGACCTGCAGATACGGTGGCATCCATTGCTGCGGTTAATGTGGGTGGATTGTAATCGAAATTCAAGGTCTTCTCCTGATATCTTGACCAGTCTGGCTTCTCATATAGTAATCCCGTTAATAGAGATGCTGAAGCTGAAACTGAGGTAGTAACCGAGGCCTGCCCACTGGCATCAATCTCCAATACTATCACAACCTTGGGTACCATCACAATGGGCACTACCCCGACAAAGATAGTTACAGGAACAAAATAGTGTTCATATAAGTCGAGGGATTGCTCATAGTCAAAGCTGCCATTAACCGTGAGCTCCAAGTCACCATTCGAGGTAACAAATGATTCTGCGTTCACATAATACAAGCCCCGAATAAGGGATATTTTGGCTATAAATTCATATCCCAGGGTGAGGTTTAAATCACCGCTGATATTCATCAGCACATTATTCTCCAAGTTGTAATCCTTATCAATTTCATAAGTAAAGACGTAAGGATTTTTGGTGTCTTCTTTGAATACAATCCCATCAACCAAGGCTCGTGACGATTCAAGATCTGAGGTTTTTAGATCTTGGGTAATATTCAGATCAAGCTGATCAAAAGCATCTTCCAGTCTGGCAGGAGCAGTGTTTACCACTACTTGACCTCCTTGGGTGCTGTGACTTACCCCCTTTCTTAAAAAGCCATAAGGTGCCTTGTCTGTTATGCCAGAGCATATTACATTGCCCACCTCATAGATGCTTGCATCAGTACCCTCAGGAAATACTATTTTATCTTCTGTGATCTCAATGATCTCTTCCGCAGTAGCTGGTGGAATCACTACGGTTTCATCAGCTATGATGGGCTCATCTGCCGGGATAACAGGCTCGGTTGTCTTCTTACTGCAATTTGAGAGTACAAGCAACAGCAAAGACAGGATGAGGATGATCAATAAATATCTTTTGCTTTTCATGGTAATTCTCCTTTTAGGGGGGTTTTTATTTATCCTTAGGCTCATAATGACTTATGACCTTTTTACCCCAATACTTCTTGTACTTAGAGTGCCGGGGGGCACTTCAGCTCAAGCTAAGGGTCCTCAGTATCCAGTTTAAAATCCGGGCTCTCGCCATATGAGCTGAGCCCGCTGCTGAGTGATAGCATGCCGATCAGCAGGCAAAACATCAGAGCTTTCTTCGTATCTTCCTCCTTGTGAAGATGTGCATGATCCGGTTGAAACCGCACTTTGCAGAGCTTTTGTGGAGAGCTTGCAAGGGACATTCCTTACGGACATCTATGCCTAAAACCATGGATAGTAAATCAGCAAAGACAGTCAAGAGATAAATGAGTTATTAGTACATTGTGCCCGCCCTATCTGATACCGGCTATGTTGAGCAGTTCAGCGAAGCTTTTTATCAGACTGCTTAGGCCATCTTGCTCAAATAAGCTCTGATCGCCTCAAGGTTTCTTCTGTTGTATTGGTAAATCCTGAATGCCCCTCTATAATGCAGTTCATCCAGCTTTGAGAATTTGATGTAATAGATATTCCAGGGCCAGAAGCAGCCTTTGTCTTCGAAGCTTATGTAGTCCTCACCCAGATAAAGGTTTTGGATGATACCATGCAGATAAAGCTGTTTTAGCTCATGAAGCAGCTCAGCTCCTGAAAGAAGTTCACTGCCCGATATGAGTTTATGTGGGTAAAAGCCTTGGTACAGATGAAGCTTGCGCAGCTTGTAT
>CAXZAB010000356.1:0-1970 GCA_964293715.1 uncultured bacterium
TCTGAGTAATCTGCGCAATCTGTGAGAGACCCCAAATAAGCTGATCTGTGCAATCTGTGAGATCTGTGAGAGACCCCAAAAAAGCTCATCCGTGCAATCTGTGAGATCTGTGAGAGACCCCAAATAAGCTCATCCGTGCAATCTGTGAGATCTGTGAGAGACCCCACCCAAGGAAAAGACTTGACGAAATCCAGCCACCACAGGGACACTCTCTTTAAAATATTCCGTCAATCCGCCTGCATAATCTGAGGCCGGTTGAAAGAGGAAGATCGCTTACTATGAAATATGTAAAATTGACATTAATCGAATATGGCGTCTGGCTCTACTGTGTGGCCTGCATCGCCTGGCTGCTGCTGCGCTGGGCGGCATTCACCATTCCAGGCTGGATCATCCTGTCTGCGCCTGTGGCGATAGCCATACTCACAGTACTCAGTAGAGGCTCGCTCGCCGCCAAAATCGCCGGCCTGAAGAAGGTGAAGTCTTTGTGGAAATACGAAGCCGCCTTTGCCATTTTGCTTTCGATAGTGATGGCCTGGGTGATAGTGGAGCTGAAACCCCTGGCCTTTTTTACTCAGGCCTCAAATACCGCCTCCATCTTAAAAGGCATCTTCAATCCCAATACCAAACAGCTCGTGCCCATGCTGGCAGCTTTGGTGGAAACCATTTACCTGGCACTTTTGGCCACCGTACTGGCCATCCCTTTTGCCTTCTTCCTCTCCTTTTTTGCCGCCAAGAACCTTATGTTTGGCTCTGCACCCGGCAAAATCGCCTATATCATCATCCGTACCATTTCCACCATCTTCCGCTCCATAGAAGCCATCGTCTGGGCCATTATCTTTGTGGTCTGGGTAGGCATCGGCCCCTTTGCGGGCATGCTGGCACTCTGGATTCATTCTATGGCGGCTTTGATCAAACTCTATAGCGAACAGATCGAAAATATCGATCCCGGTCCTGTGGAAGCCATCAAAGCCACAGGTGCCTCCACTCTGCAAATCTGGCGTTATGCCGTGGCCCCGCAGATTATGGCGCCATATCTGGCTTTCACCATCTACCGCTGGGATATCAATGTGCGCATGGCCACCATTGTAGGTTTTGTGGGCGGCGGCGGCATCGGTCTGGCACTGTATCAGGAGCAGCAGATGCTTTCCTGGCGCAATGTGGGACTCATCATGTGGCTCATCGCTCTGGTAGTCTGGATTATGGATATGTTTTCCGGCTACATCCGTGAAAAATTAACCGCAAATTAAAAGGAATAATTATGCAATACAATCCTGTAGAACTCATTTTGAAAAAACGAAACGGGCAAGTCTTGACCGAGCCCGAAATCAGCTTTTTTGTAAGCAACTACCTCTCTGGCAGCATCCCCGAATATCAAATGTCGGCGCTGCTCATGTGCTTCTTTTTTCAAGGCGCGGTGCCCTCCGAAATCCGCGCGCTCACCAAATGTTATATCGAAAGTGGCAAGCAGATCTCTTTTGCAGACGATCTCAAGGTGGCAGATAAACACTCCACCGGCGGCGTGGGCGACAAAATCTCGTTGATGCTGGCCCCTATCGCAGCAGCTTTGGGGCTGTCTGTACCCATGATCTCCGGACGGGGCTTGGGACACACCGGCGGCACTCTGGACAAACTGGAAGCCATTCCCGGTTTCAATACGCAATACAGCATTGAAGAGATCAAAAAACTGGTCTTAAAACACGGTTATGCCCTGGTAGGACAATCTGAACATCTGGTTCCGGCAGACAAGCGCATCTATGCTTTGCGTGACGTCACCGGCACCGTGGAAAGTCCGGCTCTGATCACAGCCAGCATCATGAGTAAAAAGATCGCCGAAGGCGCCAAATATCTGGTGATCGATCTCAAGATCGGTAGTGGTGCCTTTATGCCTAACTTGCGCCGCGCCAAAGAGCTGGCAGGACATCTGATCGAGACGGGAAACAGCTTTGGGCAAAAAGTCTCAGTGGTCTTTT
>CAXZAB010000357.1:0-1956 GCA_964293715.1 uncultured bacterium
AGCTGCCAAAACCGTAATGTCTGCCACTCAGGATCACCGCTTTGCGTTGACAGGCGATGGCTTTTTGCCAGGTGCCGTAGCGTATGTTATGATCTGCAGCAGCCCTCCAGTGCTTTACGGCTGCTTCATAATCTTTGGCGTTTTCATAGTGATGCGCTATTTCTGCTGAAGAGGCTCCAGCCTCAGCACCATAGAGCTTAAGCAAAACTTCGGCAGCTATTTTGTGCAGCGAGACCATCTTTTCGCTCACCATACGATAGTAGATTACATCTCGCAAAAGCGCATGTGAAAATGTGTACTGCAGCTCGGACAGGCTCACCCACAGCCTATGTTTGAGACCATTTTGCAGATTAACTTCAATAGCTTGATTCTGCATCAGAGCCAGCACCTTCGTGCTGAATTGTATGCCCAGCACAGAGGCTGCGTAAAGGCATTCCTGCATGCTTTTGGAGAAGCTGTCGATACGGCTGCTGATCACGTCGTTGATACTGAAACAAAGGGTTTGGTTTAGCTTATAGCTGAGTTTGGCGCTGTCTTCCAAGAGACCCTCTTCCATGAGGTACATAGATAGCTGTTCCATGAAAAACGGATTGCCACCTGCGCGGAGATAGATCCGTTCCAGGCTCTCCTGGGGCAGCTCCTGCATTTGTGAAATTTGTTTCAAAAAGCTGTAGGCATCTTCCCTGGGAAGCTTGCCCAGGCTGAGGTGAAAAGCCTGAAAGTGGGGAAGAGACAGATTTCCCTTGTCATCCTCCACGTTGGTCCGGCAAGGGGCCAAAATCACCAGGGCGTTATTGTCTTCAAAGCTGATCGCTTTCAGCAGAGTCAGGCTTTGTGCATCCAGCCACTGAGCGTCGTCCAGAATCATTAAAAGCGGAGACCTGGACAGGAAGAAGCGGATAAACTGACTAAAAGTTTCCGCCTGTTTATCAGACCTGATGCCAAATTCAATGCTTTGCCACAAGGACGCACTATATTCAATATCCAAAAGTGAGGCCAGGGTGGATTTTTCCGGATATTCAGCTTCATTTTTGCCAAAATAGTATTGATAACTGAGCTCAAATTCATCTTTAAGCTCTTGGGGGGAAAGATCATCCGTAAGACCTAACAGGTCATTGATAATCTGAGTAATGACCTGCATCTGCAGGTGCGAATCCTTCTGACAAGAGACAGCAATTTGCCGGCAGTTCTCAAAGTTCTTTAAACACTCAAAGGCCAGCCGGCTCTTGCCTTGGCCCAGTTCACCATTGATGTATAAAATGCGATTTTGTCTGCTGGCGATAGATTCATTGATGACACTGCTCAGCAGCTCAAGCTCTTGTTCGCGCCCCACAAACTTGTGTTTAAACAGGAATCTGTTGCCTTCGATGCGCTGCAGCAATCTATAGTAGCGTATGGCGGTGCTTACACCCTTGAGCTTGATACTCTCCAGAGGCTGCAATAGATAGATTTCGTGCAATTCTTGCCAGGCACTTCTGTCACACAGTACTTCCCCGCTCTTGGCCAGGTTCATCAGTCTGGAGGCGATATTCATGGAATGCCCCAAACCTGTGTATTCATCCAGATCGCGGGAGCCAATGTATCCGGTATAAGCAAATCCGCAACTAAAGCCGATAGAGATTCCGGGTATCGATTCTATGGCGGCGATAGAGAAATTCCCGCCCTGCAGAATACTCTTGCCATCACTGATGGGAGCACCAAAGATGATGAGAATGATGACGCCATTTTTACTGTGTTCTATATTATTCACATAGCCGTGATAGCGGTCTGCCAAAAAGTGGATTTGTTCGATTGTTTGAGCTATGTCTCTGTTATGTTCCAGTTTTACGAAGCAGGGGACTATAGCGCGGATCTCATTTGCCGGGGAGAAACCGGAATACCGTTCATGCAGAAATAGGGCAGCCAGGGTACGGGCAAGTTCTGCTTCAAGAGGTGGCGGGTCTTCATTATTTATAT
>CAXZAB010000358.1:0-1955 GCA_964293715.1 uncultured bacterium
TTTTTTATATCTTGGACAAAATCTTTATGAAGCAGGCGCAAAACCCGGTCGATGAGGAGCACCCTTATGGGCACAGGGAACTGGAATCTATTGCCGCCATCGTGGTAGGTGCTTTCATCGTTACCACGGGAATTGCCATCTTCCTGGAAAGCCTCAATAAGGTCTTTGCACTTTTCACCCATGTAACAGTCGGCAGATCTGCCACCACTTTGGCCTTAGTGATAGCAATTTGTACTTTTATAGCAAAACTTATTCTATATTTTTATACTAAAAGATCAGTTCGAAAAACTCATAATCCCACTCTGCGTGCGCTGGCCAATGATCATTTTAATGACATCATGACTGCCGTAGCCGTGATCATAGGCATAGTGATGGGCAGAATGGGCTACTTCTGGATGGACCCTGCCGCGGGCGCGGTGGTGGCCATATACATCGTCAAGACCGGAGTGGAAATCATCATACAGTCCTCTGCTGAACTCATGGACCGGATGCCGGATGCCCGTTTCAGCCGTGAAATCAGGGATGTGTCGCTCATGGTGGAAGGCGTGAAAGGAATCCAGGAATTGGGTATTCATCGCGTAGGACTTCATTATTCGATCACAATGACCATCAGTGTCTGTGGTGAGATCTCTGTATACGAAGGTCATGCAATCTCAAACCGGGTGGAAGAATGTCTCAGGCAATACTTTGATAATGGCCTGCGCAATATACACATCCACTACCATCCGCAAGAAACCGGAAAAGTCAAGATACAAGGAGCATAACAAAATGAATATGGGAAAACATATATTAGTAACCTTAGTTCTGTTGATATTGATTATATTCAGTCTGTCCTCGGTATTTCATCTTCAGGGGAAGGCAAGTAGCACCAAAGACGGACCGCTGGAGCCGATTCCCGAGCCCTGGATCACTCAAACCATACCTCCCGGAGGTTCAATTTTCTCCGTTTTGGCAAATCTGGATTTGCCGGGAACTGAGATTGGGATGATTTCCTGGCGTATTGGAGATTTCATTGATGTTACCACTATCCAGCCGGGGGATACTCTGCGTGTACTTCTAAATGAAGCCGGCGATAAAATCAGCAAAATGATGTTTGTACAAGAACCCACTGTCCGCCACCATTTTGAGGCTCAGGGAGATTCTCTGGCCTACACCAGGGAGGCTTTGCCGGTGCACCTTAGGGAGCGCATCATTGATGGAACCCTGGAAACCACCCTGGATGCCGCTTTGCTGTCTCTGGGACTATGTCCGGCCGATAAACAGAATATAAACAACGGCCTGGAAGGTGAGATTAGTTTTCGACGGGACGCCAGAAAAGGCGATAAGTTCCGGGTCTTTGTCGAAGAACGTATCTTCGAAGGCAAGCCCCTGCCCCGAGCCAAGATCTTGTATGTGAATTATGAGGGAGTGAGAACCGGATTTCACGAGCTCTACCGCTATCAACAGGATGATGAGAATTCGGTCTTGAACGGATTGTATAACAAAGAGGGTAAAAGCAACAACTCCAGTGGAGTAGGCTATCCTCTGGCCAGCATCCATGTGAGCTCGCCCTTTGGCAAAAGGCTGGATCCCTTTACCGGACGCTGGGCAAATCATCAGGGTGTGGATTATCGCGCCGCCTATGGAACCCCGATCTATGCTGTGGCCAATGGCACAGTATCTGCCGCCTGTTACAATGGCGGTTATGGCAATGAAGTTCGCATCAAGCATCCCAGCGGGATGGTTACTCAATACGCGCATATGCAAAGATTCAGCGTGCGAGCCGGTCAAACCGTAAAACGGGGGCAAGTCATTGGCCGCGTGGGCTCTACCGGTAGATCCACCGGAGCGCATTTGCACTTTGGACTGCAAAGTGGAGGCCGCTACATCAATCCCAATCAACTGAGAATGGTGGGTGCGGAGAAGCTGAACCAAAAACAGATGGAAGAATTTGAACGACAAAAAGATGTAATCCG
>CAXZAB010000359.1:0-1950 GCA_964293715.1 uncultured bacterium
TCCAGCGCGAGGATATTATTGGAATGCAGCCGGCTATTATGAGTTTGATAGCTCGTCCAATGACCATCCTTGAGTGAGCTTACGCCCAGGGTGCCTTTGCGCACCGGGGTCCCACTTTCAATGCCGCTGCAAAACCATAAGACGTTATTCTGATCCACTGCACTCTCAGTGATTTTGGGAAAGGCAATGCTATTGGGATTGAAATATTCCCAGTTTTCCTGCCGGTAACGGGCAATGCCATCACCCCAAGTGCAAAAATATAATTCGCCTTCCAAGGCCTTGATTTTGGAGATTACATTGTGTCCCAAACTTGCCTCATCCTGTAGCCAATGGGTAGCCTCTTGGCTGTGCAGATCTACCCTGCTGAGCAAAGTGTCGTTTACACTGCTGTATTTCAACAGATCCTCATCCCACTTGCCATAAGCGATCCAGAGTCTATCCTGCACATCAAGATGCACAGCGGAAATATCCTTGGGCTCATTACCAAAAACGGTGCTTACAGATTGCCAATTAGGATTAGAAAAATCCAGATCATGGTAATAGACCATGTTTGTGGCAGCTACGGCAAGCATTGTGTCATTGGCACTTAGCTTATAAGAGCTGCCCACAGGAAAGGTGGCTTGGGGGTTGATCGTATGCCAGGCGGAATTGATGGCCAGAGAATCCAGATGTACATAGCTGAGGCCCGCATTATGCGCCAAAAAGGGCTGCCGGCTGCTGCTCAGGAGCATATCGGTGATGTTGTTGTTGTGCAAGGCTCCGGCGGTGGTAAAGCTGTCATATTGCCCCAAAATCAAGGGAAAATTGACCCCGGGCAGATAGTAATATACGGCCAGGCCTTGCGCAGTGGCAACCAAAATGTAGGCATCGGTTTCGATAATTTTGTACACTCTGGAGGAAGGCAGACCCAGATCGCTGCCCAGAGCTTGCATACCGGCGCTGCTGAGGATACTGATGCCGTCGTAAGCAGAAGCCATCCACAGACTTTGAGAAGCATCGATCAAAGCGAGATTGCGGATGTCATTTGAGACCAAGCCATCGCCGGTGCTGATTTGCCGCACTTGCTGCATTTCAGAAAAAGGCAGGACGTCGTTTCCTTGAATTTCCACCACTCCACCCCAGCTGGAGAAGTAAATGCTATCTCCATATTTTTCAATGTCGTGAACGTGGGTGACGTTGTTTATAACTTGCCAATTTTGGCCGCCAAGTAGGGCAGTGGCCAGGATCATCATTAAGCAATGGATATATTTCATTTGTTATGCTCCCTGCGCATCAAGATGTACGCAATTATTACGATTAAGGACAGAAGAGTCATTAGCAATGTGAATAAGACCTTCTTGTCTGTAAAGGAAAAGCCGATAGCGATCAGCCCAAACAGCAAAGTGATAAAGTACACGATCAAAGCAATCGTGCGCTGAGAAAGGCCAAAGGCCAACATAGTATGATGAATATGAAGTTTATCTGCGGTAAAGATATTGCCAAAACGAATTCTTCTAAAGACAGCCAGGAACACGTCCAGTAAAGGGATACCCAATGCCACCAAAGGGATCATCATAGTCATGGAAGTGATGCCTTTGAATTGAGCAGAGCCGGCGGTAGAGATGGCCGCGATATTGAGTGCGATAAATTGTGTGCCCGGCTCGCCCAAAAAGATTTTCGCGGGATGGAAATTATAAAACAAAAAAGCCAGGGTTCCGCTCAGTAAAAAAGCAGAAAGGCTCATCACCAGGAAGTTCTGCGCTTTGATTCCCACCACCAGCAGCACAATGCTGACGATTGCCGAAATTCCGGTGGCGAGGCCATCCAAGCCATCGATGAAATTGATCGCGTTAATCACCATCACATACCACAAGACCGTCACCGGGAAGGACATCCAGCCCAGGATGAAATGCGAACCCAAGGGATTGGTTAAAAACAGCACCCGGTATCCGATTATGTACATGATCACAC
>CAXZAB010000360.1:0-1942 GCA_964293715.1 uncultured bacterium
CTTCAGCTCAGCCTTGGGCAGATTCGCATTCGCATCAATGAACTGGATGTGAAAGCTCCCATGAGCGGACAAATCACGGAAATGGACCTCAAGCGGGGGCGGATAATCAGCACGGGCAGCTCTATCGCTGTAATCGAAGATGACACCCGTTATTACTTGCAGGCCAAGGTGGATCAGTACTATCTGGCCAGGCTGAGTGTGAATTCAATTGCCAGGATCCGGGTTCAAGGTGAAGAGACCGTGCTGCAGGTGATCAAAATACATCCCCGGCTGGCGAATGATAAAGTGCTGGTGGATATCCAGGGCGATATTCCCAAAACACTAAAATCCGGGCAATCCATCTCTGTGGATATCATTACTGATAATTTGGAAGATGTGCTGTACCTACCGCAAGGACAGTATCTGAACGATGGGGGAGGGCACTGGGTTTATGTCTTGAGCAAAGATGGCAAACGAGCTGCCAGGCGAGCGGTCAAGACGGGTTTTCGAAACATCCGGGAAGTAGAAGTATTGGACGGATTGAGCGAAGGTGAGGAAGTGATCACCTCTTCTTACAAGGTTTTGAAAGACAAAGAGCTTGTTCGCATCAAGGAGGCCAAGTGATACTTCAGCACATCCAGCTTGCATTCAGGCAAATCGGGAAGCAGAAATACAGTTTCGCCATCGCCATTTTGGGGCTGGCAATAAGTTTTGCGGCAGTGGGGCATTTGGTATCTTACTCATTATATTACCTGGATTACGATGAAAGCGTAGAGAATAGTGAAGAGTGGTATCGCTTAAGATACAGTGACTTGCATCCGGAATTAGGAGAGATTGCCTCTGCTTCTTTCTTTATACCTCCGGCACCCATGCTGTTGCGGGATATTCCTGAGGTCAAAGAGCATATAGTATATTGGCCCAGTATCATTGCTCTCAATCTGCGCTGCGACGGCAAGCCTTTTCAAATGGAAGAGCGAGTCTTTGTCTCAGCCAATTTTCCTGAACACTACAAAATGCAGATCATCTATGGCAATCCCGATTCCTTGCTTAGCGATCGGAATGGGATCCTGATCAGCGAGAGTGTTTCGAAGAGCTTCTTTGGGGATATCAACCCAGTGGGAAAGAGTATCTATGTGGGTGAAAATCCCAGGTACTACATCAGTGGAGTTTTTGCCGATTTAAAGAGCAATCTGCACTTGAAACATGATTATTATTCGCTTTGGTACAATGGCGATGAAGCCAGCAGCAATTCTGAGGATGACTGGTATCTCACCGGGCATATTCGTTTGCGTATCTTTGGTAAAGAAGACATCAAGGTAGTTGAGCGTAAACTGAATCAAATGCTGGAGCATTATCGCACCGTGATCGGTCAAACCGGTACTTTGCTGGTACATCTTGACCCTATTAACAAGATTCATTTTATGCCCAAGCTCAAGGGTGATGCCCCCACGATGTCTATTATGAACATCTGGTCGATTCTGGCCTTATCCTTGATGATCCTGGTGGTGGCAGTACTTAATTTCCTCATCATCATCGGTCTGTCCTGGAAAAAGCGCGGTGATGAGTTCTATTTTCGCAGAGCTGTAGGGGCGGGAAAGAGTGAGCTCTTCTGGCAAATGATCTGGGAATATAGCCTTTACTATGGCATATCCGTACTGATAGCTTTGGGTTTGTATGCTGCCACAATGGGCATCTTTCGAGACCTGGTGCAGGCAGATACCTTCAGCTATAGTGTCTTAAGGCTTCCTTATGCAGCCTGCACGGTGGCTGCTATCCTGGGTTTAGGATTGAGCTCAGGATGGGTGATGAGCCTGCGCCATTCCAGAGTTGTACTACAGCAGAATGCCTGGCACAGCCTACATAGACATCGGGGCAGCATGTTCCTGCTTTTTATGCAGTTGATCATCAGTTTTGCTTTCATCGCGGTCGCCTTTTCGGTCTCGCAGCACTACAGCTTCATTCG
>CAXZAB010000361.1:0-1929 GCA_964293715.1 uncultured bacterium
ATCGCCACGATGAGATAGAGATAGCCTTGGCGTTTGCTATAGCGTTCAAATTTCTGATGGAAATCCCAGAGACTGGTGTGATAGCCATTTACGAAGGCTTCACTGAAGCGAACCTTTTCCCCCTTATTGTGATAAACTGCCACGATATCCCAAAATCTCTGCCACTGTTCCGTGTGTTTTTCCTGCATATAGCGCACTGCCATGGCAGAACTTAGGTAAAATCTGGGCCAATCATCCCGGTTTTCAGGATAGAAATAGCCGACGCGGAAAAGGTCACTTTTGGGGTTGATCAGGCTTTCCCTCAGATACATCAGATAGCGGTCATAGCCCATCTGTCCGCTGAAATAGGTGGCCATGCCTTCATGAAACCACAAGGGAGCTGAGGTAAAGAGCTCTTCCAGATACCAATGGATGTATTCATGCAAGAGAATCTTCAGATAGTTGTCATAAATCTGATCCTGACTGCGGATATAGATGGCCCGTTCTGCACCGCTGTAAAAGGCGTCGCTGAATTCCACGATTTCGGCTTTGCCCAAGCTCAGTTTTTGATAATCCTTCTCACCATGCACGATGTAGATTTTGACCCGGGCTTGGGGATAAATACCCAGGGTGATCTGCAGATCAGCGATTTTCTGCGAGAGAGCTTTGCTGAGGGCGAGGTCTGAAGCGCTGGCAGGTTTTTCGCTATACAGCTCATGATATGGGGATTCATGCAGCTTTTGATATCCCATCAGCACAGAAAATGCGGCACAGAAAAGAGCCAGGCAGAGAACGCGTTTTATCCAAGGCCGCAGTTTATGCAAGTGACCATTAGTCATGGTCTTCAGTCTCCTAATCCCTTAGCTTATCGGTTCCCGGGAAAGCATCTCGAAGTAGTTCCCGGCATCTTTTTTGGCTACATTGCCTGTGGGAATGCTGGTCACCTTAATCTCATGTGCGTAGCCATAGAGTTTCAGGATGATGATATCACCTTCTTGTACGGCGCTTGCCGCTTTGGCAGTTTTGTCATTTATGGATACCAGGCCTTTGTCACAGGCGTTTTTGGCTATATTGCGGGTCTTGGTAAAACAGAGTTTATTGAGCAGTTGATCTAATCTCATAGGTTCTCCTTATTGTCTAAGATTTGTCGGATATTTGTGGCGATATCCTTGATTTTAAAGGGTTTCATAATGAAGTCCCGGATGCCTTTTTCGCGCGCTTCCTCCACCGAGATCAGGGTGGTAAAGCCAGTGCAGAGCACTACCGGAAGCTCAGCTTTGAGGCTCAGCATCTGTTGGGCCAGTTCCACCCCGTTTATATAGGGCATGGTAGTGTCTGTCACCACGATATCGATTTTGGCGGCGTGTTTGGTGAAATGCTCCAGAGCCTTGCGGGGATCGGTAAAACCTTCCACCTTGTAGCCCAAACGCATCAGGCCCTGCCGGAAGACATTCACCAAAGCCGGTTCATCATCTATAAACATGATGGTTTCGCTGCCACAGATCTCAGTTTGCTCTTCAGTCTCAGAGGTAGTCTGCTGCAAATTCTCAGGGGTATAAACCGGCAGGTAGACGTAGAAGGCAGTTCCTTTGCCGATGGCGCTTTCCACCCGGATGGCGCCCTTGTGAGATTGCACGATGCTATGCACGATAGAGAGCCCCAGGCCCGTGCCTTCATTGGCATTTTTGGTGGTAAAATAGGGATCGAAGATATTATCCAAAATCGCGGGATCGATGCCGGTGCCATTGTCCGATACAGATATTTTCAGGTACTGACTTTGCTCAAGCTCCGGGAAAGCCTGCATATCACGCGCACTAAAACTGATGTTTTCCACCGCAATTTCCAGTTGGGCCCCGTCTTCTTGCAAAGCGTACATGGCATTGGTACCCAGATTGATGATGATCTGATGTATTTGTCCCGGAACGGCAAGCACTGTGCCACATTCCACCT
>CAXZAB010000362.1:0-1927 GCA_964293715.1 uncultured bacterium
AGGTGATGCGCAATTTTGCCCAGAACATCGTGGTAGGTTTTGGCCGTTTGAACGGGCACACTGTGGGCTTCGTGGCAAATCAACCCAGGTTTTTGGCTGGTGTGCTTGATATTGATGCTTCCATCAAAGCGGCACGCTTTGTGCGCTTCTGTGATGCCTTCAATATCCCGCTGGTAGTTCTGGAAGACGTCCCCGGATTCCTTCCCGGCACCAATCAAGAGCATAACGGCATCATCCGTAACGGCGCCAAGCTCTTGTATGCCTTTGCCGAGGCTACGGTCCCCAAGATCACGGTGATCCTGCGCAAAGCCTATGGTGGTGCTTATTGTGTGATGAACAGTCGTCACATGAGAGCAGATTTGGTCTATGCCTGGCCTACTGCAGAGATTGCAGTGATGGGTGCTCCTGGCGCGGTGGAAGTGATCTTCCGCAAAGAAGCCCAAAATAGCGAGAATCCTAAGCAGGTACTCAAAGATCGTGAAAATGAATATCGTGAAGAATTTGCAAATCCTTACCGCGCTGCAGAGCGTGGCTATGTGGATGATGTGATCGAACCCGCTTCAACCCGTTTCCGCCTGGTGCGCGCTCTGGAAATGCTGGCCAATAAGAAAGACAGCATTCCTGCCCGCAAACATGGTAATATCCCCTTATAAAGGTAAGATAATGCGAAAAATACTTTGTCTTACCCTCTTGCTCATACCCTTGCTGCTTCTGGGCCAGAATAATGAGGAAGCAGCAATAGTTCCGGAAAATGGAGCGCTCAGGGCTCAGGCAGTTCTGGATTCTCTTACTCTGGTTCGTGAGCGGGAAGTCCAATCTGAATATGATTTTACGGACACGAACACCCTGCAATTTGTGGCCGATAAACTGGGTATTGAGGATATTCCCCGCTGGAAAGCGGCTTTAGGCTTGGAGCCGGGAAATCAGGTCCTGGATACCATGACGCTGAGGAAGCTGGAAATCACTCCCTACCGGACACTTCTGGCTCAGCAAAAGCTGCAATATGGCTTCAATGAGATCAGCACAGTGTCTCAAATCGCCACTACTTTGAATATGCCCATCAAAAAGCTCAAAGCCATGTTAGGCAATACCGATCCCCTGGATCAAACCTGGGACGATATGTCGATTCAGGCCTTGGGTATAGACTTGGAGACTATGAAAAGCACCAGTGAGGAATTCTCTCACAATCTCTTGCTCTACGGCTCCTCGGTAACCCTGGTAGGCATGCTGGTGGTCTTTGTAGCGCTGGTGTTGATCAGCATTATGATCAGCCAATTGGTGCATCTGAACAGGGATAAGAAACAGGCAAGAACCATCAGCCTCAGCAGCGACGGACAAGTAAAGAAAGCTCCTAAAGATCTGAGTCAAAGTGTGATAGTGGCGGCAATCACAGTACTGCACATGCATGAAATGGAATTGGAAGAACGCCGCAAAATGGTGCTTACTTTCCGCAGAACCCCCCTCAACCAATGGCGGGCCAGCGGCATGTTATCTATGCCAAATCGCGAAATGAACCCATCAAGGAGTAAATAATGAAAACCTATAAATTGATTATAAGTGGCGAGCGTTTTGAAGCCAGTATCTTGGAATACAGCAGCTCCCATGCCAAAATAAATATTAATGGAAACGATTATCTGGTCGAAATCGAGCAAGATTGTGGCAGCGAAGCGCCCAGGCTCGAAAGAAAAGAAGTGGATGTGCCCGATGCTCCTGTTTTTTCCAGTAAGGTAGATCTTGGCTCTGGAGAAGTAAAGGCTCCGCTACCGGGTGTGATAGTTTCCATCCCTGTAAAAGAAGGCGATCTGGTAAAAAGAGGGCAGGCCATCTTGATCATAGAAGCCATGAAGATGGAATCTGAAATCGCCTCTCCGGAAGACCCCAAAATTGCCAGAATCATAGTCAAAGAACGCTCTTTGGTGCAGGAAGG
>CAXZAB010000363.1:0-1921 GCA_964293715.1 uncultured bacterium
AAGACATCAGTGCCCGGCAATTTGGGCAGATCTAAGGACGCGGTAAGGGCTGTGCTTTTTATGCGGATTTCCTTGAAAAGGATGCCCTGCTTGCAACAGATGGAGTATGCTTTGCTTGTACCAGCTGAAGCAGGATTTTCAGGCATCGGCTGATGACAGTGATACATTGGCTTTCACACACCGTCTGAAGACAGCGTTACGATGGCTTTGCCTCACCACATATCTTCTCGTGGCGCGGGGCTTGAGCTCTCCTCTTCGTCATCTTCAGCATAGGGAGAGTGTTCGAACATCTCATCATCGACATAGTCTGATACTCCCCATCCTGTGGAGCCTATACGTCTCTGCGCAATAGCCAGCCTTTCCCAGAATTCGATATATTGCTGCCGGGGTAGTTTTTGGATATGTCTTAAGGTGTCACGCCAAATATTCATCGTGCCATTGGCATACTGTTCCCACAGCCCAAGACTTTTGATGGAGTCTGCACATTCTTCACAGTAGTAAACCATTAATTCTGCCACGCCTTCCGGGTCGCCGGTGGCTCTTTTGTAGTCGCTCACGGCTTGTCTGGCGATTTTGAAAGAGATCTTGGTGCTCCCAGTGGGATTGATGGCGTTGAGGATTTTCTTTTTGTAATCATCCAAAGGGCTTTCTATGAGCCGGTATCTGATCTGCAGGAAGTTTTTGTTTTCCGGGCGCAGTTTATACAGATCATTGATGGTATTGATCAGCTCTTCTGGACGCATGCCGGACAGGACTTCTTTTACGTCGGTCCAGGTGGGTTGTTTCTGCTTTTTTTTGGTCATTGGCTTTCTCTCTTTTTGTGATTTTGGCTGTGGTGAGGGGGTGTGGATGATAGGATAAAGGAGCTGTACAGCGCGGTGCGCAGGAGGGTGCAGAATTCGATATGTAACGTGTCGAACAAGGGCAAGGGCCTTGACAGAAGGGGGAAATTGGCTTTGGGGAAAAGGGAGTAGGGCTTGAGAAAAGAGGGGAGCACGTTCCGTGCTCTGCAAACGGGGACGTTTGCAATCCAGCAAGCTTCTGGTTCCGGGGATGGAAGGGCTATCAATAAAGATCGAAGTTTAGACATACATTTCTCCTTGGCGCCGGTGGCAAAAAGAACAGCCGAAAGATCAAAGGAGCGCTGCAGCAGCCACGCTCCCGATGGGGCTCTTTAGAATCTCTGAGACAGGCTCAGTCTGAAGGTGGTGGAATTGTAATCCAGATCGCGGCTGTCATCATTGCTATAGGTTTTGAGGCCCAGATCTGCGGTTACAGTCATATTTTGCAAGGGGTAGCTTTCTACACCCAGATTGTAGTTCTTATAGTTTTGAGCGGCATAGTCCTTGTGCAGCCCGATGGTTCTAAACGAGATGTAAGGCTTGATTTTGTTTTCCCACAGGGAATAATCTGCCTTCACAAAGAAGCTGCTATTGGAATACTCTGTGTCCAGCAGGTCATTGCTATTGAGGGAGTTCACAAAAGACAATTGAGTGCGCAAAAGGGGGAGCCTGGTATAGCGGTTGCTGATGCTAAAGCTCATACCGCTGTTTTTATTATCCGTGATCCGCTGCATCCCCTCTTCCCCACCTGTTTTGAGCTCACTAAAATCATTGCCAAAACGGTAACTGAGATCCAGCTGGGTGGGCACATAGGGAATCTGCACAAAATCGTAGCCCAGGCCAAAACTCATATTGATGGAATCTCTGTTATAGGGTGAAAAAGGGTAGCTATCGCCTGCCGCAGAGCAATACTGTTTGTTTCTACCGAAGTTATTATAAAAAGAGGTTTTGAGGTAGGGCAGGTTGGGAATCCGCAGAATTGCCTGAGCGTTGATGTTATGGTAGGTATTGGTTTCACTCTTATGCTTCAGCAGGTTGTCCTGAGTATTGGTATAGCCGGCGGAAAGCATGAGCAATCT
>CAXZAB010000364.1:0-1916 GCA_964293715.1 uncultured bacterium
CGTGGCATTATTTTTGCCAGCTCTGGGGAAGACTATGCCGAAGCCGCAAGAGCCGCCACCCAAAAACTCTACAAAGCCTGCATGTAGCGGCGGACTCCGTTCCGCCTGCATCTCAAGCTCCAAATCCCGCTAATTCCGGCAACACGATACCCCTCACATATCTCAATTCCTAAATGCCACCACCCGATAAAAGCCTTTGCTTCTCGTTCCAGCCGCGCTATCTACATAGTAAGTACGGTTTGTTGCTGTAGTGGCCAATGTGGTAACTCCACTGCTAAAATCTGGCAAAGCACAAAAATATACTTTGTATCCGTTCAGGGGTCCGCTCACTGCATTCCATGAGATTTTGGTCTTGTTTGTACCTTGCACCCGCACAATGGTAGGTACTTGCGGCGCCAACAGGGCTGCCAATACGGTAAGGTTTACCGGAATTTCCACCACGGGATTGCTGCTGCTATTGCTGGTGATAGTGATGCTTGTGCTATAAGTCCCTGCTTCCAAGCCGCTGGCATTGATGCCAATGCTGAGGTTCTGGCTTGCTGCACCACTGGCGATGCTGCTGCTGTAGCTATTAGCTCCATTGATACTGAGCCAGGAAGTTTCCGAGCTTTGTTTTGTAAGCTGCACAGCGTCCAGACAGACTCCATAACCATATTTTGTCGTTCCTTCAAAGGCGATATAATAGGTGGAACTTAGGTTTGGCAGAGATAGAGTTCTTTGCGTCCAGGAGCTTACATTGCCGGTGTAAGTGCTCAGAATATTCCAGTTTCCCGCGTAACTATTTTTGTAATACACTCTCAGTTCATCCTGATCGCTGTACCAGGCGTCCTGAGCATGCCAAAATGAGAGTGTAGCTGTACCTCCTCCTGAAAGATTAAGGGCAGGGCTGATGAGTTTTACCGCTCTGGGTGTGCGGGAAGGATTATACAGCCGGGCATTATAGAGCCCTTCATAAGCTGCAGCAGGATGACTATTGTGACCACCCGCAGCAAATATCCAGTTAATTCCAGAGCCTGATACAGATTCCTGGCTCCAGCCTGTTGGAATGCTGGTAGTGGCAAAGTTCTCCTGAAAATCTGCGGGTACAGTGCATTGATAATCCAGACTACCGGTACCTGTGTTGCCTATCAAAAGGCTTTGGGTAGCACTGGCATCCAGCTCCAGAGTTTGTACCAAAGATGAGGGATTCCAAGTGATGGTGCTCACTAAAGGAGCGGAGGCCAATTCGATAACGCTTACCATATTATGCGCTGCATCGCTATATTCTCCACCCCAAGTCATGGTGTGCAGATTGTGATTCCAGGTATCATGAATATAAATGGTGGAGCTTGTGCTTTCATAACCCACACCTACCATGGTATGTCCCACAATGTGGATCATCACAGGAATACCGTTATCGATGCTCTGTCGGAATTGAGCCAGCGTATAACCTTGGGTATTACCTTCGTAACCGTAGATGCGCTGATTATAATTTGTCGTGACCTCATACCCCCGGGATTCCATAAAGAGCCTGAATCCGTGGATTGCGTCCCTTTTTCTGGGGCTGGAACTCTCGTTTTCTGTATGATCGTACAGAGGACTTCCATCCCCATAGGAAAAAATGATGGACGCTCCGTCGGAATTGTTCCAATAATCCTGATTTGTACCGATATAATCTGCCGTGCAATTGCCATAGGTACCGGTGGGATCACCGCTGCCAAAGGGATCATCTCCGCTATGGCCAATCCCTGTCCAAAATCTATCCACGTGTCCCTGTGAGCTAAGTCCATCTTTACCCTGATGAGTGGCGCTAAGCGGACACTCACCATTGCCCCAGCTGGCATTTGTAGTGGGGAACAGACCGCCGTTTGTGGGTCCGCTATACATATTGGGATAGCCATTACGATCGTAATATCCCGCCATCATAGCGGCCGAAG
>CAXZAB010000365.1:0-1889 GCA_964293715.1 uncultured bacterium
AACTACGATGTGGCAAATTGGAACCCATCTCCTCCCGGAGCCAACATAAGCCCCCCTCTTGCCGCCTATTCCGGAACCGGAATGTGGGGCACCAAAATAAACACTAACCACCACAATTCCGGAGGATTCAGTTATCTAAGCCAGACCTTCGATTTCTCCGCATTCGATAATACTCAGTTGAAATTTTGGAGCTGGGAAAATGTCTTTGGCAGTTTCGACTATTGTCAGGTAAGCATAAACAGCACCGTGGTCTGGGGTCCGAGCTATGATTTCACAAACACTGTTTGGCGGGAAAGGAGCATCGATCTTTCTGCTTACGATGGCATGAGCGATGTGGAAGTCCGTTTCGAAATGTTCGCTACCACTTCTGTAAACTATGCCGGCTGGTATATTGACAATGTCTTCATCGGCCCGGCGGATCAGGTGGCTCGCACTTCTGCACCTTCGCTCACTCCAGCCGAATTTAGTGACCTCACCGAACCTGATGCTGCTCAACTTGCTGAAGAAAGATCCAGCGATAGCCCTGCCAGGAAACTGGCAAACAGTTCCAGAGATCCGAGCTATAATCCGTCTCGTAGCCCGCTGGGATACAAGGTTTGGCGTCTGGTGTCAGGACAGGAAAATGCTCCTGATCTGTGGACTTCGCTGACTCCTGCCATGATTACCGATACTACTTTCACAGACCCTGCTTGGGCAAGCTTCCCGAACGGATTCTACAAATGGGCTGTGAGAACGATCTATAGCAACGACGTAGTCTCGGCTCCCGGCTTCTCAAATACCATCCGTAAAGAGCCAAATAATATGGCTGCACTCAGCATCAGCGGAAACACCACCCTTACCGTGGGAGTCTCTTCTGAATATACGGTGACTGTAAATAATGTCGGTACTTCACCCCAAGCGGCCGGTGCTTATACCGTAAGCATTATGTCTGGAACTACCGAGCTCACCTCTGTAGCCGGGCCCGCCATTGCAGTAGGTCAAACGCTTGATGTGGCAATTAACTGGAACCCTGCCGATCCAGGCTCTATCCAAATCTATGGTAAAGTAGTGCTTCCGGATGATTCTGATCCTACAAACGACGCAACACCTCCCCTCTCTGTAACCGTAATGGAAGCAAGCGTGCTAGTTATAGAAATCGGCAATGGCACCGAGACGAACACAAACACCGGAGCCCCTGCTCCTTATGGCACCTACTACAAAGCTTTCCGTGAACAGTTACTCTACAGATCTAATGATCTCTACGAAGCGGGAGGAATTACCGGAATGATTTACGGACTTGCTTTCAATGTGCAGAGCCTGGGCACTTGTACCCCTATGACGAATTACAGAATTCGCTTGAAAACAACAAATCAAATGGCTCTTAACACCACTTTCGAAACTGGCGAGTATACTACTGTGTGGGAGAGAGCCTCATTCATGCCAGGTCTCGATTGGAATGTCCACAATTTTGACGAGCCCTTCTTCTGGGACGGTACCTCAAACCTTATCGTTGAAATAATTACGGATCTGACAACAGGAAGTCATATCAGCAATGCCCTAACTTATTACACCACTACCGATTACAATAGTTCTCTGCGTTACCAGGATGACTCTAACAACGGCAGCAGCGGAACTACGGGATCTGCTACAAATAACCGTTCTAATATCCGTTTCTTTGTGATTCCTGATGGCGTAGGGCACATCACCGGTACTGTGCTTGGCGCAGACGGTAGCCCTCTGGCTGATGTGCAAGTAAACGTTGACCTTCGTTCATACACTGCCGTGACCGATGCCCAAGGTCAATTCACTATATATAACATACTTTCCGGTGATTATGCTGTCACTTTCAGCCGTTATGGCTATGTAAGCCAGACCATAAACATCACGCTGGACGAAGATGAAACCGAAGT
>CAXZAB010000366.1:0-1888 GCA_964293715.1 uncultured bacterium
GAGAAATAGATTTGTTCAAATATGCAATGCCGTGGATTGGGCACACTGCGATACAGAGCCGGATCGTTTTCGATCACCCGGATGCCTTCACTGCTTACTTTTACGATGCCGGCTGAAGGGATTTCACGCCGGTCATTGGCGTCCAGAGTATCCAAGGCGCAGCTTTCGGAGGCCACCACTACGGTGCCATCCCGCATTTTTCCCCAAACCATGGGGCGGATGCTGTGCGGATCCCGGAACATATACAGCGCGTCCCATGTGCAGAGCACTGTGGAATATGCACCTTTGATATCCCGCATCATGTGCCGGATCGCTTCGTTAATGCCATCTCCCTGGCGCATCACTTGGTAGGCGATGTATTTTACCAGGAGTTCACCATCGTTATCGCTTTTGAAATAAACGTTATGCTCTTCCAAAAAGCGGCGCATAGCGTAATAATTCACGATATCACCATTGGAAGCCAAAGCGTAAGTGGGCCCCGCCAGGGTTTCCACCAAATGCGGTTGGGTATTGAACTCCGTGGCCGAGCCCTTGGTAGGGTAGCGCACATGCCCAATGGCGATACTCCCGGGCAGCTTATCCAATTCGGATTCTGTAAAAACTTCTTTCACCAAGCCCATTTTTTTGCGCAGACGGATCACTTTGCCATCTGTTACCGCCATCCCACAGCTTTCCTGCCCTCTATGCTGGATCGCGAATAGCCCCAAGGACGTCAGTTTTGCCGCATTGGGATTGCCAAATACTCCAAGTATGCCACACATCAGGATTGTCCTTTTTTCTTAAAACTTATTTTATTTTCTTGGCCTTGCATCAGGCGCTGGATGTTTTGTCTATGTTTAACTATGATCATCAGGATCACGATGCCGGCCAAAGCCAGCAAAGCCCAATTGATCTGTGAGCTGAAAATCTGCTGAATTAAGATGCTGAGTCCAAAGATGATTGCTCCTAAGATCGAGCCCAGAGACACATAGCGGGTTTTGGCTACGATCAGCACAAAGCTGATCAAAGCAATGAGCAAACTAAGAGGTGCCAGTGCCAGAAATACTCCTCCCGCTGTCGCCACACCTTTGCCACCTTTGAATTTAAGCCAGATGGGGAAGATGTGCCCCAGGATGGCCAAAAGGCCACAGATGGAGACCATAGGATGTGCTGTTTCAAAGAAATGCCCTGCCAGAAGCACTGCGATAATACCTTTCAGCATATCCAGCGCCATCACAGCCAGCCCTACTTTGGTACCAAGGATTCTTAAGGCATTGGTAGCTCCGATATTACCGCTGCCTTCGGTGCGGATGTCTTTCTTGTAAAAGAGCCTGGCTACCAGCAAGCCTACCGGGATACTACCCAGAAGATAGGCTACTAAAGGCATCCAATACTTAAGCTCCATCACGCTTGATTTCCTCTTTGTCTCTGCCCTTAAAAATCAATTTTATGGAGACTCCGCTAAACTTAAACAATTCCCGCAGTTGATTATTGAGGAATTTGCGATAGTTTTCTGTGATCAGAGCGGGGGTATTACAGAAAAAGATAAAGATAGGCGGCTTCACCGAGGCCTGGGTGATGTAGAATATCTTCACATGCTTGCCAGAGGGATGCGTGGGCGGCCGGCGCGAGATCACGGTCTCCATAAAGCGATTAAGCTCGGAGGTGGGAATGCGCTTTTTGCTTTCTTCTTCGATCTGGACCACACATTCCATCAGTCTGTGAATGCGCTGATGAGTCTTGGCCGAGATAAAGATTATCGGCGCGTATTGCACAAAGGGCATCTCGAAATGCAGGTTTTTGATAAATTTACCCGTGGAGCCGGTATCTTTCTCCACTAAATCCCATTTGTTATAGACGATCAAAATATCTTTCATCTTGCGCTGGGCATAAGAGGCAATCTTGAGGT
>CAXZAB010000367.1:0-1873 GCA_964293715.1 uncultured bacterium
CAGTTGAACTAACTAGAAAAGTAAGTCCAAAGCTACGCCAAAGCACATTTCTTCAAGGTAAGCTACCAGCCCCCACTCACTACTCACCACTTTACCACTCACCACTTTACCACTCATCATCTCGCCACCTCGCATTACTCATAGATAAAATCTCATAGGCTTTAAACAACGAATAGACTTGCATTTGAAGCATCCTAAATAATAACTCTGAAGCTACTCTGAAGCTAATTTCTGCAGAGTAAGCTACCATCCCCCACTCACTACTCACCACTTTACTACTCACCACTTTACTACTCACTATTCCCCTCCCGGCAAATACACATAAAACCCCAATACATCCGCCGGCAATTCCGGCTTCACCTCGGGTTTTTGAGAGCGTTTCATCAGCATTGCTTCCCGTACTTTTTGGTGAGAATCAAGCAGTTCGGTGGCACGGGTTTCAGCAAAGGTGTTTAGGTGAGGGGTGAGTAGGGGGTGATTTGTGATTATACGCTGAATCTGCTCTTGGGCTTGCTGGGGTAAGACATTGGCACTGGGCATGGCCAGGAGCAGGGCTTTGGCTTCAGGTTCGGGCAGCCATTCGGGGTTTTCGGGAGTTCCGGTGAAGGCTACGATTTGGGAGTCTTCTACCAGGCTGCGGTAGGGCTTTTTATCATCAAAGAACTGGGTGAGATGGAAACGGTATCTCAGAAGTAATAGGGTGGTCCTGCGCTCTACAGCGGTAGTGCGGATCACTCCGGAGCGGCTGGCAACAGCATGCTGGCTTTCGCTATCCAAGGCAGTGGCCATCACCAGATCGGCAAGACCTTCCACAATGGGATGGGTGCGGGAGAGGTAGATTCCCTTATCTTGGGCAGGCAGGTCAAAGGTGACTGTGAGTTTATCCGGCAAGTAGCCGCAGCTTTCTTTAATGAGCTTGGGCACCGGGCTGAGATCGATCTGATAGCTCTTTTTTACCTCTTTAATGATGGCTTTGTAGCGGAGTAAGGTCTGCCGTACAAAATCTCTGATACTCAGCTGAGAGCCAATGGAATCTCTAATGGATTCAAGCTCTGCTTTAATTTCATCCACCCGTGCCGTAAGACCTTCCTGGGCAAACATAGTGCGGCTGCGTTTTTCTTTATCCTTGGCATTCTCCCAAGCATCGTGCAGTTTCTTTTTATCTTCTTTGAAGTACTCCTCAAAACCGGCGATGAGTAATTGCTCACTGGATCCGGACTGCTCACGCAGCAGCAGACCTTCAAAAATGGCTTCCAGCACGGCATCGGTATCAGAGGGGAAAGGTACTGAGATGCCGAGCGAGGATTTGATCTGTTTATGCTTGCGCAGAAGGACATCTAAGACAATGCCGTCCACCTGGTTATCCATCCCGTAATAAGTGATCATCCGTACTGTCTCGCGGGGTTGGCCAAAGCGGTCTACCCTGCCTTCACGCTGTTCATGCCGGGTAGGATTCCAACTGAGGTCATAGTGGATGACTGCATCAAAGTGTTCCTGTAAGTTTATACCCTCGGAAAGGCAATCTGTACAGACTAAAATTCGTGAGGAATGTTCGGACAATTCCTTGACCCGCAGCTCACGTTCTTCAGGCGGCAGAAGTCCTGTGACAGCGGCAATCTGGATAGATTTGGGCAAACGCTCCCGAAGCTGATCAGCCAAATACTCTGCAGTCTGGATAAAACGGCAGAAGATGATGGGGCTATAAGCATCTTTGATCAGGCCTTTGAGCGGTTTGAGCAGCCCAAGCATTTTGGTATCATTTTCACCAAAAAGAGCTTCAGCTTCTTTTGCCATAGTGGCAAGTTTGCGGCGACTGATGGTATTTTCATCTTCCTGAGTATGGGAATCACCGCCTGGGAGAATATCGCTGGCA
>CAXZAB010000368.1:0-1857 GCA_964293715.1 uncultured bacterium
CCACAGTGCATTGCAATACCGATCTCAGAACGATAGAGCGCGGAATCTATCTGGGAGCTCTGATTACCATGTTCCGCAATGAATTGGATGAGCCCAATATTATCGTGGCAGTGGGCGATTCACGCTATGTTTTGGATCGCAGGATTGCTCAGGAAATTAGGGTGAGGGTGAGTTAATTTGGGGGATTTACCAAAATAGAGTTTGACCGGAAAAAGTCTGGAGGCAGACAGCAGCCCGTAGTCCGATGGTTGAAACCATCGGCTAAAGTCTTTCAAGGCAGATTTCAGATTGGGGTATTCTTTGGGGGAATCTTTCGTAACAGCAGGGTTTTCTGGGGAGCTATCGATTTGAAAAAGAGCTATGTAGAAAATTTGTAGATAAAAGTGAGGGCGGTACAGAGACCGCCCCAACATCTGGTATTTATTGTACTTGAATTTCCTGTTTCATAATCACCGCCAGGTGGTTTTTATCAAAGCGCAGATATCTCTGGGCTGCTGCGGTGATGGTTTTCTTATCGATTTTGGCATAGCGTGCCGGGTGTTCCAAAAAAGAATCCAGGTTTTCTCTGCCAAAGGTGTTATTCACCATATTGCTCAGCCAATAGCGGTTCTGAGAGATGTTCTCCTCATAGCGCTTTTGTAGCACGGCTTTGCTGGAGCTTACATAACGCTCGGCAAATTCTCCGGCGCGCAGGCTGTCCACCGTGGCATAGATCGCTTCATTCAGCTCTTCTACACGGCCCGGATCGCAGGTCATCAGAATGCTTAAGGTATAGTGTTCATGGGGATGGCTTTCATACTGTTGCCAAGCCTGAATCATATATACTCCGCTCATCTTTTCACGGATGTTTTCGCGCAGCTTATCATTGAGCACATTGAGCATCGCACTCATTTCCACCTTGTTGGCATCGGTCAAATCCATCTTTCCCGTGGTCACATGAGACACATAGGCACTTTCACTGCTGCCCTTTTGGAAGTTGGCTTCTTTTTTGCCTTCGAAAGGAAGAATTCCGGCATCGTGAATCCGGTTTTTTCTACCGTTCACAGGCAGGGTGGCCAGATAGGTTTTTACATATTCCTTCAGCTGTTCTTCCTCAAAATTCCCCACAAAGAAGAAGGAGAAATCCGAGAAATCGGCATAGCGATCGTTATACACGCTGCGCAGCTCCTGCAGTTTGAGGTCTTCCAGATGCTGAGCACGCAGGGGAATCTGCATCTCATGATTATTGTAGGTCATGGTACTTAAGGTATCAAAAAAGACCTGTTCGGGTGAATTCATCGCGTTTTCTAAAAACGGTTTATAGCGATTGATAAAGGAAGTCTGACTCTTTTGATCGAAACGGGCATTGGTGGCGTTTTGATGAATAAGCTGAAACATCACTTCCAAATCCCGTGGAGAGGCAGAGCCATTCATTCCTTCATAATAAGTATCCACATTCAGGCTGGCGCTGGCGATCTTGCCTGCCAAAACCCGGCTGAGACCGTTGCTGTCAAAATCTCCCAAACCGCTGCTGGCGGCATACGAGCCCAAGCTCTGCGCGGCATGGAAATGTCCGGTATCATAAGCAGAGTAGCCCCCGGGTCTTTTTGCGGTAAAGAGGATTTCGTCGGACTTAAAATCTGTCTTTTTGCTATAGACCTTCACACCGTTTGAAAGAGTCCATTCCGCAATCCCACTTTTGGGATGCAGCTTGCTCTTCACGATCTGGCCAGGTTGCGGGATTTCGGCCATGAGAGGCTCGGTAACTTCATTATCTTCATAGGGTTCCAGCTCGGAATCCTGCACTTCGCCATACACTGCCAAAAGCCCTTCTTCGCTGGGATGGTTCACACCCGCTTTTTCAGTGGCGGTATAGCT
>CAXZAB010000369.1:0-1849 GCA_964293715.1 uncultured bacterium
CTATCAGGGTAACTGTATCCGGGACATTTTGCAAGAGCTTGATCTTATAGCCTTGAGGACTGGAGACATAATGGGTAAACTGGTTTGACGTCCATTCATCATTATACCATTCTATACTCTGGAGTTCACCCTCCTCCATCCAATCTATCTCATCCAGGTAGGTGGGGGTGTCGACATAAATACCGTTTTCTAAGATTTGATGCACTTGCAGTAATTCCTCAAAGAACTCACTTGCCTGAAGGGCGTTATCTGTGATTGTATTCAGCACCGGATAGCTCACCCAATACCATCTTTCATAATCTGCTTGATTTTCGAAGCTGTATTCCCAATAGGCATGCTCCTGCGCTGTTTTAGCGCCTATATCACGGGGTGTTCCATCGGGATCGTCATCACCATAGCCGGTATCAATGCAGGGGGACATTATGGTGTCATTCCAGATAGGGACGAAGTTAGTATCCAGCATGGGATTGCATAAATGGTTATACAATGGTCCATCAGGATCTGTTGTATTGAGCACGAAGCTTGCTTCTGCGGTAGTTACATTATGCAAGATGTTGTGTTCAAAAATCGCCGCGTGGTAGCCAGTGCTCTTACTCACTCTACAGATATTTGGTACACTGCTCGTGAATACATTGTTGCGGAATTGGATATCCTGGACTGTAGGGTCACTCAAAATCCCGAATCTAAGGATATGAATTGGACTACTTCCGGATCCAACTGTGTAAGAAATTGTATTGTTTTCAAATATAATAGCATCACAAGGATGGCTTGGCTGGGTTCCGTATGATATTAAACCCACGGAAGTGCCTTGTTCACCATCAAATACGTTATGCTGAATTTTGGTATTCGAGACGCCATACACAGACAAGTCATTTCCCCTCATCCCAAATGGCTCAGAAATGTATGTTAATCCATTATCCCTGAATGTATTATTGTTAACAATAACTTCACCGATACCTGTAACGGCCAAAGCTCCTGCTTCTCCAGCCATATTGTTCTCGAATAAGCAGTTTTTAATCTCTACCTTCCCTTGACTGTCGTTGCGAACATATACGCCACCGGCAATGTCGCTAGAAGGCGACGGGCTGCTTGAAACAATCATAGAGTTGTTGATAAACGTACAATCCTCAATCACTCCTGTCCCTTCAAAATGAACAGCCGCCGCACTGATCTCAGGAGCATTTTGTGCGTTTCCTCCACAACCATTAAAACGGCAATTAATTACATTTAGCGTTATGTGCTGATTGTAAGGCAATTCAGATATTGCATCACAATTGTCTTTGTAAACCAGCCCTCTTTCAAAGCCAGTTATCGTAAAGTTTCTAATCGTATAGACAGCATTATTGATCTGTGAGTCATCTGATACATATAATTCCATTCCGATACTATTGCCACATAGTGTAACATTACCAATTCCTTCCAGAGTAAAGTTTTCGACTCCAGCTTCCGTCAGCCAATAGAAGTTTATATTTTCGTCGTATGTCCCGGAAATCACTCTAATTTTTACTGGCTCTGAGTTATAGGCCTCTGTAGTACAGAAATTATATACCTGTTGCATAGCCTCTGATATTGATGAGAAAAACGCTGGATTGTTGGGGCTCACGATTATATTACTCAAGTTAAACCTACTAAGGGTGGTATTGGGCAGCTCCGCGTTTCCGAGGTGATTTGGCTGGATGGACAGGGTTTGTTTCGAAGCATAATAACCATCCCCTGCTATTGTAATCTGGTATTCACAGGGGCTTAGATAGTATAAGGGGAACGAGTATTCACCCAGTTCATTACTTGTAGTAGAATATGTCTCGTTCGTTTGAATATTTTTTACCGATACTGTTGTTCCTGGGAAGAC
>CAXZAB010000370.1:0-1844 GCA_964293715.1 uncultured bacterium
GGAGACTTCACTTCCATTGAAATCACATCATTAAAGGGATTAGGGAAACAGTGCAGGGACTGCGCTAAAGGTGCTGCCACAGGATCATCCACAGAAATTGGATGAATGAGGCCATGACGGTGCCAGAACTGAGATCCTTCGGACGCACTTTTGGCCCATAGCAAGGCGTGCAGGATACCCGGTTCGGGATTACTGAGCGCGATCCGGGAATCGTATAGAGGATCTGCCCCAAAGTCTGCAGCCAGAGGCAGAGTATCATGACTGAAAGCGATTTTGCCATTTTCATCCAGGCGAATCAGCGTGGCAAGATCATTCGTAACACCCGGAATCACAAAAAGGAATCCATCCAAGACGCGATGTAGGGAGATATAATTCTGGGTATAGGGCGATTCATGGATTACGTTTGTGATGTACTGCTCCGGGTTTGAAATCACCAGACGGCAGGACTGGCTGTCGTTTCCGATACTCTTTTGTAGGGTGATTACATCTCTATTTGCCAAAAGCTTGGCTTGGACGATTTCCCAATCTTCGGACGGATTCTGAGAATATGGCCCCCAGCTCGCAGACAAAGTATTGTTCCAGTGATAAAGAAAATCCCCATTTAAGTGGTCCATGGATTTATGGGTTACCGGTTCATTGAATTTAAACCAATGGATTAAATCGAAGTATTCAAAACCCAATGATTTAAAGACAAAACCACCCAAGCCCCAAACATCATTTCTGGGCATACTTTCAAAGTTGCGGGGATCATGGTAATGCACCTTTTTATAGCCCACTCCGCTTCCGGCAGCTCCAGGGTAGTTTACCGATTTGAGTACCATGCCCGGAATCACGGGATCAGTTAACGCTACAGGGTTTGTGGGACCTCCGCACAAATCCAGATCAATATCCCAGATGCCTGAGGCGCTGGGATATTCAGCATCATTATGTGATCTGTGCAGGTAGCCCGGCCGCTCTTGGTATAACGAACCCCAGAGATTCACTGTCCCTCTTTCCAGGTAAGGCGCTTTTTCCGGCCAGAGAGGATTATACCAGGGATAGTCAATATTGGGAGGCCAGGGATTTTCTGTGGTCTGGGGATAATGTCTGCGATGCAGATCTATATTGTCAAAATAGTGAGACTGCCCAGCAAAGTCCATATCCACGGCAGGAACGGAAGGATGCGGATGCTGATATTCAAAGGTAAACATTCCCGCGCGGCGTGGATTCTGGGAATACCTGTTCAGCGCGAAGAGATCTGCATAGATGAAAATACCACCGCCGTTGGGACTGGGATATTCGCTATCGGCTCCCAGGTTGGGGTGTATCCGCAGGGAATCTGCCGGATTCTTGTAGCCATACTTGATGATGATTTGCCCCTCGCTGATCAGACTAACCTTGTCCCTGCTATTATATGGAACGTCAGGCGATCCTCCGACCGGCGTACCGCTGAGCAAGATGTCCCCGATCAGATAAATATCGGAAGAGCAAGCGATGGTGACCTGGCCGGTAAAAGTGCCTTTGATCCAGAGAATTCCATCGATATAGAACGAGCGATCCGATAATTGCCCTGCCCCCATTGAGGTCCATACAGTATCCGCCACAGCGAAGCTGTTGTTAAACAAGGGAGTGCCGCTTACACTGGGATAGGAATCATACACCTCAGCATTAGCTGTGTAGGGCTGGCTAATGGCGCCATGCCAGATAGTATAATAAGACCCTTCAGCCTCCATCAGATAGATGTGATTTGGGCCACCTTGCCCCAATACCTGCGCGTTCGAATGATAGTCGTAGCTAAACAGGTCAAGATTGAGCCGTAATAACTCCGGATCGGCATTTTCGATCAGCCCGCCTTGAAAAACCTG
>CAXZAB010000371.1:0-1836 GCA_964293715.1 uncultured bacterium
CAATAATTTTGACTACGGCGTTACCCATTATGCCGATGGTACTTTTGAAGGTGATGGCGGAGTTGTCTGGTCCTACTTTCATGTACCCGTTTCTCCCTCGGGAGCCAATGATAACTCCATTGAGGGCAATGGTATGATCCTGCGTCGCAGTGCAGTTCCCAGCAGAATTGTATCCGATCCCATCCCCAATGGTATTGGCAATTTCTCGGTTCAAATGCGCAAGGCTTACACATCTGGGGGAGATCGCCAGGTGGCTTTGTTTATCAATGATACTTGGGTGGCAGATTCTCAAATCTTTGGCGGGGCTCAAGGTGGAGATCCCACTATTCATGAGTTCATCGTGAACGGCGTGAATATACCCGGTAATATCACCATGGAAATCCGTCATCTGCAGGGTGGAACAGTGAACCGTCAGCTAACTATCGACAATATCAGCTGGACTGCTTATGGCAGCGGGCAGCAATATGTGGTGAATCCCACCTTCAACCCTCCCGGTGGACATTATGGCTCTGCTCTGGATGTAACGATCTCGACCACGACTGACAACGCCAGCATTTATTACACTATTGACGGCAGCGAACCGAGCCAAACTTCTACCCTCTATACCGCTCCGGTCAATATCAGTACCCCCACCACGCTGAAAGCCAGAGCTTATGCTGCGGGATATGAACCCAGTGCTATTGTAAGCGCGAATTATGGCTTTTTTGTGAACGTCGCCAGCCTCAGTGAACTGTGGCAACAGCCTGCAGATAACAACACGGTATATCATATTCCGGGCAACGTGATCCTTACTTTCAAACAAAGCAACCGCCATCAGAAGTTTGTGCAAGATGCCGGAGCGGCTATCCTGATCGACGATTTACCCGGTGTGATTACCAGTAATTATCAGATTGGTGACGCCATCGCTGGCCTCACCGGTAAGCTGAATCTGTATTTTGAAACCCTGCAATTCCTGCCTACGGCAGATCCGGGGCCTGCGACATCCAGTGGCAACGACATTACCGTTCCCATTGTCACTGTGGCGCAGTTGAATTCTGATATCGGTGTAAACCAGTATCAATCACGTCTGGTGCAGATCAACGAGGTGAGCTTTGACAGTCCCAGCGGAAACTATACCACCAATCCGGCTGTGACCTATCCCATTTCCGACGTCAGCGGTGCCATGACTTTCCGTACCAGTTTCTACGATGTGGATTATATCGATACCCCCATGCACACCGGAGAGTTTAGCGTGATGGGCATTATCGCTCACTTCCAAAATGCAGCCCAGATTACCCCGCGCAGGCTGGCAGATTTTAATCCCGTACCAGATGGTGTGGGTAGTCTTAGCGGCGTAGTTACCAGTGCCGGCGCTCCTCTTGCTGGAGCACAGATTGCGGTGCCAGGCACCGAATTTCCAGCTGGTTCCGCGGCAGATGGCAGCTACATCCTGCATCTTATTCCGGTGGGAACTCATAGTGTGACCGCCAGCAAAACTGGCTACACCTCCGTAACCCATACTGTGACGATCGTGGAGGGCGAAACCGCTACGCAAAACTTCGCTCTGGAAATCGTTCCCGTACAGGTGAGCGTCAGCGGCCGTATCGTAGGAAGTGGTGCACCCGACGTGGGTCTTGCCGGTGCTACCATTAGCCTCAGCGGTTTTGCGCCCTACGCAGCTACCACGGATGCCTCCGGTCAATTTGCCATTAGTGCTGTGGCTGCAAACCATACCTATGCCTACAGCGTCAGCGCTCCAGGCTATGCCACTGCTACCGGTGATCTGGTAGTGGGTGGAAATGATGTAAATATGGGGGATATTATTCTAACTGAGAATATTAATCCTCCCCAAAACGT
>CAXZAB010000372.1:0-1834 GCA_964293715.1 uncultured bacterium
TTGATCTGGCTGGGTATCGGGGTTTCAAAATCCTCCATATCCTGGGGCACATCATCTACATCTACGATGGTGTAACACATGTGAATACAATCTTCACAGATGTTTCCGGCGATGCCGCGGATGAGGTTTTTTACTTCGGTTTCGCTGCGCCCGCAAAAGGAACAGCTTAGATTCTTGTTCTTTTCCAAACTATTTCTCCTGTTCTCTCTTTTCGATCACTTCATCGATGAGGCCATAATTTTTGGATTCCTGGGCACTCAAGAAGTAATCCCGGTCTGTGTCAGCTTCGATTTGCTCTATAGTTCTGCCGGTATGCCGGTGCAGGATGTCGTTCATGCTGCCTCTCAGATACAGGATTTCTTTGGCCTGAATCTCGATATCGGCGGCCCGGCCTTGGGTGCCACCCCAGGGCTGATGAATCATGATGCGGCTATTGGGCAGAGCGGTACGTTTGCCCGGAGCTCCGGCTGCCAGCAGGACGGCGGCCATGGAGGCGGCCATACCGATGCAGATGGTGGACACATTGGGCTTGATGTATTGCATAGTGTCATAGATAGCCAGGCCGCTGCTGATGCTGCCGCCGGGGCTATTGATGTACATATAGATGTCTTTCTCGGCGTCTTCGCCTTCCAGGTGCAAGAGTTGTGCCACCACGGTATTGGCCAGCATATCATTGATAGGACCGCCCACAAAAATGATGCGATCCTTGAGCAGACGACTGTATATGTCGTAGGCACGCTCTCCGCGTCCTACCTGTTCGATTACCATTGGTATATAATTCATAATGTCTCCCCTTAAGGGTTTATGCTTCGGGTTTTGCGTCTTCCGGCTTATCTTCAGCCGGCTCTGTCTGAGTTTGTTCTGCTTGCGCAGTTTCAGTTTCGGTTTCATCCACCGGCAGAGTCTCTGCTTCCGGAATCTCGGTTTCTTCTGCTTCGGGCTCCGGAATAAAGTAGTTCGCAGTTTCGGCAAGCTGGCGCAGGATGAAGTAGTTCTTCACGCCAATATCAAAATTCTCATTGCCGATCTCTTCTTTATATTTTTCTTTGTAGGCTTCTACGGTATGATCTTCCAGGATCGCCCTATGGGTGAGATATTCCTGGGTCATTTCGTCTGTGATGGTGAGCTCGATCTTCTCCCGCAAGTGGTTCATAATATACAGCTCAACCAATTCCTGGGAGATCTGCATACGCAGCTGATACTCTATATATTGCAGGTGTGGGCTATCGCCATATTGTTGAGCTTCTTCATGAGCCAGATATTCTATGGTCTTCAGCGGAAGTTCAAATTGATTGTCCATATAGAGTTTGATGATGATCGAATAGTTATCGGCATCGATGTTCTTGTGTTCGTTTGCCAGGCGCATATCTTCGCCGATCTTGGCCCGCATGGCGTCCATGGTATCAAATTCCATATCTTTGGCAAATTCATCGTCCAGAGCGGGGAACTGCATGCGGCTGATGCCGTTGACCATGAGCTTAACCGGGTATTTCTTATCGTTGTCCACGTTCACCTGTGCGTCTTGACACACAAGCTTGATGTTGGCGCCTTCCAGCTCCACATCCAGAGTATCACCGGTAGCTTTGCCTATCAACTGGGGCAGAGCTCTGCGCTGAGGTTCTTCGCCGGCAAAGAAATTGGCAGTTTTCACTATCTCTTCATCATGGAGGCTTATGGTAAGCTCCACTTCCACAAGGTCCATACGCTCAGCTTTTTCCACATCGATGACCCGGCCGCTTTGCTGCTTCAGATCTTCGAGGTATTCATCGATCTCACTGTCCAGCGTGATGGGGTGACGCGGCACGTCAAGGTTATCAAACTGTGTGATGTCCAA
>CAXZAB010000373.1:0-1831 GCA_964293715.1 uncultured bacterium
CCCAAAGCCTATGCTTATTTGCCTGACTTTGTGGCAGAGATCGTCCTCGAGGCTTTAGTCCAAGAAGAGCTCCCGCCATCATTTGTCCTGGAGCACCAGCTGCTTACCCGCTTTTTTGATTTTATCAAAGATCATCCCAATAAGTTTATTGTCCATTGGTTTGAGCTGCAGCGCAATCTCAAGAACATCCTCTCTGCCATCAATGGCCGCCATCACGAGCGTGATTTTGCCCCTTATCTGATCGGCGATGATGATACAGTGACCAATCTCAAAAAAAGCCACGCTGCAGATTTTAACCTGGGTAAGGACCATCCTTTCTTTGATGAGGTCATGCGGATCTGGGAACAAAACAATATCCTGAATCGGGAACGCGGCTATGATATGCTGCGCAATAAATGGATCGATGACCAGAATTTCTTTGAATACTTCAATATCGATCGCATCCTGGGATACTACAGTAAGCTGCGCATCATAAACCGTTGGCTGGTGGCGGATGCAGAACTGGGTAAAGAAGTATTCCATGATACTCTGAACAAATTGGAAAACAGCTTTGAATTTCCTCAAGATTTTAATATTAGAATAAAGCAAAAATAGAAGGTAACACGATGACCAAAGGTATAGTAAAAGCGATTATTGAAAACCTGGTCCAGGTGGAAGTTTCCGGACCCGTATCTCAAAACGAGATCTGTTATATAGATATGGGCGATGTGAAATTGATGGCAGAAGTCATCAAAGTGCTTGGAAATGTCGCATATACGCAGGTGTTTGAAAGCACCCGCGGCCTAAAGCCAGGTAGTACGGTAGAATTTACCGAAAAGATGTTGGAAGTGAAACTCGGACCGGGCATGCTCGAAAAGAATTATGACGGTCTGCAAAACGATCTTAACAAAATGAAGGGTCTTTATTTGAACCGTGGTGAATACACAGACCCTCTGGATGAAGACAGCCGCTGGGAATTCACCCCCATTGCCAAAGCTGAAGACAAGGTTTCCGGAGGAGACTGGCTGGGCAGTGTTCCCGAAAGCTGGATTTCTCATAAGATTATGGTTCCCTTTGGCCTCACTGATGAATACACCGTGAAGAGTGTGGTGGAAAAAGGTACATACAAAATCACAGATACTGTAGCCGTGATCACAGATAAAGAAGGCAATGATATCGAGCTTAATATGATCCAGCATTGGCCTGTGAAAATCCCGATCAAGAATTACAGCGAAAAACCCCGTCCTTTCAGACTCATGGAAACCGGAGTACGCACTATCGATACTCTCAATCCAATTGTAGAAGGCGGCACCGGTTTTATCCCCGGACCTTTTGGCGCCGGCAAGACGGTCTTGCAACACTCCATCTCCAAAAATGCCGATGCAGATATGATCATCATGGCTGCCTGCGGAGAAAGGGCAAACGAGGTGGTGGAACTGTTTGTGGAATTCCCCAAGCTTGATGACCCCAGAACGGGACGTAAGCTTATAGAAAGAACTATCATCGTCTGTAATACTTCAAATATGCCCGTAGCAGCACGTGAAGCTTCAGTTTACACCGCTATGACTATCGCGGAATACTACCGCAACATGGGCCTCAAAGTTCTGCTTTTGGCAGACTCCACTTCCCGTTGGGCACAAGCCTTGCGTGAAATGAGTAACCGCATGGAAGAATTGCCTGGCCCCGATGCCTTCCCCATGGACTTGCCGGCCATTATTTCCAGCTTTTATGCCAGAGCCGGTTTTGTCTATCTTAACAATGGCGAAACAGGATCCATTACTTTTATTGGAACAGTGTCTCCGGCCGGAGGAAACCTCAAAGAGCCGGTTACCGAATCCACCAAGAAAGTTGC
>CAXZAB010000374.1:0-1831 GCA_964293715.1 uncultured bacterium
CTAATTTCTGATACAATTCACCACTGCTCTGAGCCCAAAGCAGGCTACACAACAGGATTAACAGTAAACTAATCTTCTTCATTTAATACTCCCAACTGGATAAGATCATCACGGTTTGCGGTTACATCGCGGGATTTACTGCCCAAATGGGGCCCCACGACCTGAGCTCGTTCCAAAGAATCTATCAATCTCCCGGCTCTGGCATAACCGATCTTAAAATGTCTTTGCAGCATTGAGACGGAGGCGGTATCTGAGCGCACCACCACCCGCGCGGCTTCCGGGAAAAGCTCATCATCCCACTCAAAGAAGCCATCACGTTCCTGATCAAGATCCTCTTTCAAAGTGAAATCCTGTTTCGGTTTGGGCTGCAGGGCCAAAAAGTCGTTCACACGGGCGATTTCCTGATCTGAAACATAGGCTCCATGGATGCGCTGAGAACTGGGTTTGCCCGGAGGTAAGAACAGCATATCACCAGCGCCCAAAAGCCTCTCCGCGCCTATCATATCCAGGATCACGCGGCTATCCACCCGGGAAGAAACCTGGAAGGCGATGCGCGCGGAAAAGTTGGCTTTGATAATGCCGGTGATGACCTTGATGGAAGGGCGTTGCGTGGCCAAAACCAGATGAATGCCCACAGCCCGTGCCATCTGCGCCAAACGGGTGATAGGCAGCTCGATGTCCTTGCCGCTGGTCATAATCAGATCGGCAAATTCATCCACCACAATCACGATGTAGGGCACTTTTTCCATTTCCTTGTCATAACTGCATTTTTCGTTGTAACTCAGGATATCACGGACTTTGGCTTCTTGCAGGAGTTCATAGCGCCGCTCCATCTCTTTCACCGCCCAATACATGGTTTCCAGCGCCGTATCCGGATCTGTGACTACATCTCCGATCAGATGGGGAAGATTGGCGTATCCGGCCAGTTCCACGCGTTTGGGATCGATCAAAATAAATCTGAGATCGTCCGGAGTGGTGCGCATGATCATACTCATGATGATGGTATTGATACACACGGATTTACCGCTGCCGGTAGCGCCGGCGATCAAAAGGTGAGGCATGCGGCTGAGGTCTGCGATGATGGGGCGTCCGGAAATGTCTTTGCCGAGGCCAAAGGCCAGCTTGGATTTACTGTTGTGCATATCTTCGCAGAGCAGCAAGTCTTTGAGATAAATCATGTCGCGGGTAAGATTGGGAATTTCAATTCCGATCAAACCGCGTCCTGGAATGGGAGCCTGCACGCGGATGGACTTGGCCTTGATCGCCAAAGCCAGATCATCGGCCAGCGAGGCAAATTTGCTCACTTTCACACCCTTGGCGGGCTCAAGCTCATATTGGGTGATGATGGGGCCGATATTGACGTTGCGCACTTCGGCCTCAATGCCAAATTCGGCGAGTTTATTCTTCAAAATGGAGCTGGTCTCCAGAATCTGGGTCTCGATTTCCTTGCGATCTTTTTCTGAAAGCTTGACCGGGCTTTCCAGAAAGTCTTGCACTGAAGGGATTTGATATTCGCGGGCATCCTCTGCAGCGACGGTCTTCACCTTCTCAGCAGGAGTTTCTTTAACGATCTTAGGCTCGGTCCTCTGCACTATGGGGATATCGCGTTCCACGTGGTCCGAAATACTCGGTTTCACCTGGCTGGGCTGGGCTTCTTTGCCGTCAGGATTCTTATCGATGGTAGGCTGAGAGCCAGAGGGCTTATTTTTAAAAGTGATTTCACGTCTTAGCAAACCAAACCAATGCCGGATGCGGGAGAGCTCGACAATGGCAAGTAAAGAGAGTATCGTGCTGCCAATCAAGATGATCCGCGCTCCGGTATCGTGGAAAA
>CAXZAB010000375.1:0-1827 GCA_964293715.1 uncultured bacterium
GATCCTGACGTTCCTCTTCCAATTCCAACTTAACTGCCGCCCAATCCTGAAAATGGTAAGTGCGGGTAATGCGTAAGGATTCACGCTTGCTCAGATGGACCGAAAAACCGATCTTGCTCATGGATATGGTTTTGCTATCTTTTCCCAGATCACGAACTGGTGATATGTTTTCAATGCGCTCAAGATCGACTTCGCTCCCGTCCTTGAATGTGTATTTCATTCGCGACTCCCTATAGTTTATGAATTTAAAGGCATGTAACTGAGAACAAGTATAAGCAAAGTTAAAAATAAAGTCAAGATAAATAATCCAATTGTCTGGATATTTCGTGGTCTGTCTGCAATATTGTTGTGCAACGGATGCTCAGGATATTGAGTTTTGTGGGCCGAGCCCCAAGCATGAATAACCTGTTTACAAGCCTTGCGGGCATATTCTCATGCTTCAGTCTGCTTAAGAACTGGCTGTGGAAGATTCTCCACAAGTTTTTGCAGCCTCTATTCACCCCGCAGCCTAAACCCCTCTAACCCTTCTCAACCTTCTCGACCTACAGATTCACTTCCACCCAAATCCCCATCCCAAAGATCTTGGAGCCATCGTCGCGCTTGCGATCTGTATTGATTTCATAGCTGGAGGTTAGCCCTCCGCGGATGTTTTTATCAAATTGATAGTTGGCTCCGGGGGTGATGGATATTCTGGAATTGGAACGGTCCACCTGAGAAGCATCTCTGCCTTTGGTGACGTCTTCCGTATTCTCATAATTGATGCCCACGGATGAGGTAAGCTGATTGTTGATATGGATCTTCTTGCCTGTAAAGGGAATGGTAAAGCCACGCCCGGCGGTAAAGCTATAGGAAATATTCCCATTCAGGGATTGAGTGTTGCTGGTCTTGACTATGTCATAAGCATCCATATCGGTGATGTTCTCGGTTTTCGATACAGAAAAGCTGACGTTGGTATTGATCTTATTGATGATGCTTCCGGTAAAGCCGATCAGGGGTGACATAGCGATGGTGGAGGATTCTTGTTTGGGTTTTATCCAATCTATGTCTCCGCTGGCCCTTGTAGTATATTGGAAGCCGGTATTCAGACGTGCGCCTTGCAGGTATTTGGACAGGCCCACCCAAGGCTCCCAATTCATCAGAGTGAGGGGCATATCCGGGAAAGTGGTGGAGGTATTCTGTTGACTGGCAGTAGAGTATCTGCGATTGAAGGTATGGGCAAAATTGAGCGTACTATCCAGATTCCGGCCCAGGAAAAGACCGGAGGACAGAGTAACGGTATTGTCGTTGCCGATGGCATCCAGATAATCTCTGGGCATGGAGTGGGGTACACCCAATTGGAAAGCAAAATTCGGGAGGTCGGTTTTCCGGGTGTAATTCATGGTGTAGCCATTCTGATAGGAGGCGGTGATGTTCTTGATCCGGGCCAGATTTTCAAGGGCAAAGATGAAAGGATTGATGCGGGGTCCCTTCTCTTTCTCTGGTTTTTTATCCTTAGGCTTTCCTTCCTCGCCTTCTTTTTCCTCTGAGGGCTTCTCATCGTCTTTGAGCTTTTCCTGCTTGTCAGGATCAAGCTCGCCGGCTTCTTCTCTCTTCTTTTCTTCCTCTTTCAGCTCTTCATCAGTTTTGGCTTCATCTTTCAGCTCTTCGTCAGTCTTTTCTTCCTCCCCTTTAAGTTTCTCTTGTTCTTCCTGCAGCAGTCTCAGCTTTTCATCTTCCAACATTTTCTCTTTATCATCAATTTCTTGTTGAGTGATTACACCTAATTTTAATTTTTCTTCATTTGTATAATCATTAGTAGATAATTGTTTACCATTTACTTTATCAACT
>CAXZAB010000376.1:0-1816 GCA_964293715.1 uncultured bacterium
TGATACCCGAATACCCGTCCATCTGGAGGTACTTTTTGTACCCATAGATCCACCGCTAATTGAAAGAGTTCCACCAGTTACTTTTAATATTGAGCTTTCGCCCCAGGTGCAGTCAGCCTCGTTGAAATTGATGCTGCTTCCATCTTCTACGATTATGTTCACAGTGTCTTTGACGGTAACTATTCCAGCCAGATTCAGGATCGAGTTTCCCTTTACCAGGATCGTAGAATGAGGCAAGATAGTGGTTTGGGTTCCAGCATGAATCGTAACCTCGGCACAATCATCTATAGTGATGAGCCCGGAAAGATAGGCGATATTTTTGATCTCAGCATCACTGGTAACGCTTGCTGGCAAGCTGGAGCACATTTTCAGAAGTTTCCCATCTCCTGCATCTATGCTAACTTGTATATCCTGATCATCAGAAATATAAATATGTTCATCTGCGGGATCATAGAGGGCAGGGAATGTGCCATAAGTAGCATAAGAGTCTGGATTTAAGCCAAACAATAGAGTCTGGGCATTGAAAGCTGGGAAGCAGCTACTATATTGGGCAACTGGCACATATCTTGGGCTGGCATAGGTAGAAGATTGGAAGTAATTTGCTCTTCTATTCACTACCATAAATGCTGGATTGCCTAAGCTATCCTGATAGTAGCCACATTGCACATAACCTTGGTAGCGTGGCTCATTGTCAACGTCATCCACTGTAATATCAGCCAGGTGCATATTTGCAAGGAAGCTTGCACCCTCATTCCAAGTTAGCCCGATTACGTTAGAGCTATTCCACGCCAATCCTGGTGAAGCTCCATCATCACCTTTAATTAGCTCAGCATACTTAAGCACTTTTGCATTAGCTTCTTTAAGCGCATTATAGGTGGGGCTATGGATTACCGGTGCTCCATAGGAGGAACGGGATTCCCCGTCTTCGCCAAAGCGTATTGAATCATCTGTTGGATTTACCAAGTCCGGTATATCAGGTACAAACTTTGATGAATACAATGCCGCATAATCTCCTCTTCGTATGATATTCCCGTTATTTGAATAAGTTTGATATCCGAATAAACGGTAATTAAATATCCCATCAGGATCGAAACACAGTGGCAAATATTGTAACATTTTTTGCATTTCCGGAGGGGGGAGAATCCAAGATAACCATTCGTCTTTATCCCAATAACCAAATGCCTGAACTACAGGGTAAAACTTTCTATCTGTATGGCCACGTACATATTCTTTAGCTGCTTGGTAAACTTCTACCACCTTATTGTCGATAATCTTTTGCAATCCATTTTCACTATTCCAATCGATGTATTCATTTTCAGGTCGAAGAGGGTATATATCAGGCATGGTAATATTGGCTTCGGCAACAGTTCTAAACGCATCTATATGATTATAATACTTGGCATTTGGCTCTACTGTCCCATTTAAACGAAACTTATTGTATTGCCAATCATAGGAGGCCGTCATGCAGCTTAAAGAAATGGGAATTTCATTCTGAACCATTCTGTATGCTTCCCATTGCCCCTGTCTGGGCTCATCCAAAGTGTATATACCAGATACTAAATCTGGATATCCAGCAGGCAATAAGGACGATATTGCCGAATTAAGGCCAGCCTGATATACTGGGTTAAGAACGAGGTCACCAAGGCCATCCACACCGCTCATATCGTGAAACAATTGGTCTTCAAACTCAATGTAGTCCAATTTCAGATCGCAATTTGCATACCAATACAATCTGGGATTCAAGTTCACCAGAGTTCTCTTGGAACTGCCATCTACCATGAGGTTGTGGCTGAGTAAGTCGCTATATTTAATCTTG
>CAXZAB010000377.1:0-1814 GCA_964293715.1 uncultured bacterium
AAACCTCTTTGAAGCCTATCGCCACTATCAAATTGCTGCTGAATTGGGACATCCGCAGGCAGCTTTTGAACTGGGTGATTGCTTGTGGTTCAAAGAAGGAACCGCGGTGGATGAAGCTGCCGCACAAAAGTGGTATAAAGCAGCAGCAGAATTGGGATCTGAGGATGCCAGGCAAGCCCTGGAAGCCATACGCATCAGGGAAAAGAGTAGAATTTTTGAACTAAACGATTACTTCAATCCCCGCCGCATCGATATACAAGCCGCTGAACTGAATAAGCTCATCAAACAAGCCAAGGCCAAAGATCAGCAGGCAAGATTTGAACTGGCAGTGCGTTACTACCACGGCTATGGTGTGCCTAAGGATCCCAAAGAATCCTATTACTGGTTGGAACAGACTGATAAAGAAAGTGTGCCCCTCGCTTACTATTTTCGCAGTAAACATTTCAGCAAAACCGAGTGTTCTAAGGAAACTGATCTTATATTAGCCCTTTATAGTCTCGAAAACATAGATAAAAAAGATCCGGATAATGCAGAGGCCTGGTATCAGCTTGGGAAATTATATGCGGAATGCTACAACGACCAGGAAGACAGCCCTGAAATTCAGAAGGCTATTGATTATCTCACCAAAGCAGCCAAAATGGGGCATCCCGGAGCTCAGTATTTGCTTTACCTCTATTTTGGTTCCGGGATGTATATGTATGGAAACATCGATAATCCTGAAGCATGGTTGAAAGAAGCCGCCAAAAATGGCGATCTGGAGGCTTTGGCAGAGTACAGCGATGAGTTTCCAAATCAGAAGGACAGGCTATTCTATTGTCAACAGGCTGCCGAAAGAGGTCACGCCAAAGCTCAATTACAGATGATCGGCCTGCTGTTCGATAATCAAGACTATGCCGCAGTTGATCGATGGCTCAAAATCATGAGCTACGCCAAGGGAGAGAAAAAACCAATGCAAAACTACTTTTCCGGGTATCATAGCGGAGGCAGGAAAGGCGTGTTGCTCATGGAATATCTCTTTCCAAGTGTCTCGAATTCATCAGACCCTCCTCTGGATGTTTACAAATGGTTACGCAGAATGGCTGAGATCATGAAGGAAGCTGCCCAAAAAGTTCAGGATTTTGATGAGCGCAATTTATGGCTCAGAAGCAATTCTGATCATGTGGCAGCTTTGTTTGAGCAGGGCTATGCCTTGGAAACAGGATCAGGGGTGGAGCAAAATCACGCTCAAGCGTATGAGCTTTACCGGCAGGCAGGAGCTCTGGGACATCCGGAGGCTCTGTTCAGGTTGGGCGTGATGTTTTATCTGGACCTGGCTGTGAAGATGGATGAGAAAAAAGCTCACGCACTTTGGAGGGTGGCAGCGGATAAAGGACACAAAGTAGCCGGATTGTGCTGTCAAGTTTACGAATCTCACCATCACACAAAAGATTCCCCTGAACATAATTATTCTGATCTCGAAGGGCTGATGGCCTATCTTGACGTGGACACAGCAAATGCTGGCGAACCTGATATATTAGAAGGATTCGATTATGAGTGGGATAGTTTTGAGGAAGACTATGAGGATGAAGAAGCCGATGAAGACGGGGTAGTTGCTGAAATCATCGATAGGCTTGAATTCGAACATGTTTGGGATGATGATAACGATGATCAAAGACATGGTTTTGTAGATCTTGAATTGATTGATCTGGATGACGATCTGCCTCTTACCGCCGCTGAAAAAGATTGGGCACATACTTTGCAAGAAGTCAGAAATGTTATGGCTGTTTGCCAGGCTTTTCAAGAGGCTAATAATGGTAATGAGGAAGCCCTGAAGG
>CAXZAB010000378.1:0-1808 GCA_964293715.1 uncultured bacterium
GGGCAGAGATGCCGGGCACAAGGTAACCGTAGTCATCGCCAATAAAGACAATGTGGGCAAATACATCCGCCGCTATCAACCAGAGCTGCTGGCAGTTTCCTGTGTGACTTCCACTTATCCAATAGTGCGCGACCTCTTGATTCAGGTAAAACAAAGCCACCCTCAGCTAAAAACCATCATAGGCGGGCATCATGCCACCTTCATGTACAAAGAAGTTTATGCCGATACCAAGGTGGATTACATCTGCCGTGGCGAAGGCGAAGAGGTCTTCCCGCAGCTACTGGCCGAGCTGGAAAAGGGCAATGAATACCCCGAGATTATGGGGATGGTCTTCTATAAAGATGGGCGCTTTTGGAACGATGAGAAGATCGTGATCATGCAGGACATCGAGCATCTGCCGAAAATCACCAAGGACCTTACCGCTCCGGAATTCAGCTTCAGCCCCAAGATCGTTTCCTCCCGCGGCTGTCCCTTTTTCTGTTCATTCTGCTCTATTTCAGCCTTTTATTCAGGGGCCTACCGCAAACGCAGCGTAGAGACTGTGGTCTCGGAGATCAAAGAATACATCGAATGGGGCTATACGGATTTCTGGTTTCATGATGACAACCTCACCGTGGATGCCGCCTGGATGAATCACTTTTGCGATGTGGTCGAAAGGGAAGGCCTGACCTTCACCTATAGCTGCATGAGCCGGGTGGATACCATTTGTCGGAATCCCCAGATGTTTGCCCGCATGGCAAAAACCGGCTGCAGGTTGGTCTCCATCGGCATCGAAAGCGGCATTCCCGAGGTGCTGGAGCGCATGCACAAAAAGATCGACGTGCAGCAGATCAAAGAGGCCATCCGGATTATGAACCAGGTGGGCGTCACCCATAATTGGTATATGATTCTCGGTTCCGGCGACGAATACGACACCAAAGAGTATCTGGAGCAGAATATCCGTTTCTTCTCAAGCCTGCCCTTGGGCTATATCCTGATCTCCATCCTCACGCCCTTCCCCGGCACCGAACTCTTCAATAAGCTGAAAGCCGAAAACCGCATCCGCCATTACAATTGGGAAGAATACGACATCCTGCACTGCGTGTACCAGCCCCTCGGCATCAGCCATACCGAGATCGAGAAGCTGCTGCCCAAAGCTTATGTAAGAGTCTATCTCAGCAAAGGTTGGAGGCTAATTCCGCTCTTGATAGACAGCATGAGAAACAGCACCATCACGCCTGGCAAACTCGCCATCGCCATCAAGACGCTCTTCATCACCCGCTTCTTGAACAAGGATTTTACCAAGATGCTGAAGAAGCCGGACTAAGCTCCGGTTCTGCTTCAGCCTTGGACTTTGTCTATTAAGGCAGGATGGTTTTGATTATAAGCCTTATATCCACTCTATTTCACTGATCATACCCCTTGCCTCTGTTTTTGAGCAAGATATGGACGCATCCAATCCAGCGGGATATGTCTGAAGCTCGATTAGACAGATATTGACCAGTTTTCTCAAAGAATAGACTGGAAACGGTTTAATCTGCTTAGCTATATTGAACAGTCTCCTAATGAAGAGACTGTTCAACAAGTTTCGATTATTCTCCAATAACTTAGTTGATTCAATAGTCTAAAAAGTGGGCGAAGCACCCTTCCTACAATCCATGGATGATGATTACATCGAAGTAAAAGTGAATGTTCCTGTGTCGTTAGATTGTGTCGTTAGATAGCAAATCCAATGTATTTGATCCTTTCTCCCTCTCTTCAGGGCGTCTATCACATCTTTATCTACCCTTAATCAAGCGTTAATAATTAACGCTTGATTAAGGGTAGAT
>CAXZAB010000379.1:0-1804 GCA_964293715.1 uncultured bacterium
GCTTTTACACTCAGGAGGAAGTGCGCGAAGTAATCGCTTATGCAGCAGAACTGGGCATCACCATTGTGCCGGAGCTCGATTTCCCCGGTCACAGTTTGGCCCTATTGACCGCCTATCCCAGCCTGGGTTGTGAACCGCACAAATACCGCTCTGCCAATAGTTGGGGTGTCTTTGAATATATCCTCTGTGTAGGCAAAGATGCCACGCTGGCCTTCCTCAAAGAGCTGCTCCAGGAATATTGTGAACTCTTTCCGGGTCCTTATTTCCACATCGGTGGCGATGAAGTGCCCAAAACCATCTGGAAAAGATGTCCAGACTGCCAGGCCCGCCTTAAAGTCTTGGGTCTCAATGATTATGAAGAACTGCAAGGCTGGTTTACAGATCAACTTGCCGGCATCCTGAAAGACTGTGGCAAAGAGGCCATCGCCTGGGATGAAGTGCTTGATGGCGCAGTGGATAGCTCTTTGATAGCCATGCTCTGGCGGGGCGATGCTATGGACGCAGCCAAGCTGGCAGCGGCAAATGGCAATCGCTACATCCTCTGCCCCAATAAGATCTGCTATCTGGATTGGAGGGACCAGCCGGATGCCAGCGGTGCGCATGGTGTCAGCACTTTGGAGAACGTCTATGGACTGAGTCCCCAGCGTTATGCCCGCCCGGACCTCTGTTTGGGTGTGCAGGCAAACCTTTGGACGGAATACGTTTACACCCCGCAGGACCTCTATGGCAGACTGCATCCCAGGGCTGTGGCTTTGGCCGAACGGGCCTGGAATCCCACGCAGGATTTCGCCGCTTTTGAATCGCGCTTAAAGGCCCTGGAGGCCTACTTTGTACCGCTATCCTGAAAATCCCATCATCACCCGCCAGGATATCAAAAGCCGGCATCCCGCTTTGCAAGACGTATCTTCCGTATTCAACCCCGGTGGAATGCGGCACGATGGCCAGTTCTTGCTGCTACTCCGCGTGCAAAATCGTGCCCGAGAGACCTTCTTTCTAAAAGCCCTGTCTGCCGATGGCATCCACTTTGTCATCTCAGATCTGCCTGTCCAAATCCTGCACTTAGAACGCTGCCCACATCGGATTTACCACATCTACGATGCCAGAATCACGGCCGATAAAGTCGGATTCTACCACGTCTTTTGCGCGATGGATACGGACAAGGGCTGCATCCTGGGCTATTTCCGCAGCGAAGACTTTGACAGTCTGGATTTTATCGGCCTGGCCTCAGAGCCAGACACCCGCAATGGAGTTTTGCTGCCTGGTACAAATTATCGCTTTGAACGCCCCAATAAGCACGTGGGAGTAGATGGCGTAAAAACCGGTTCCCGCATCCTGTGCAGCAGCAGCCAGGATATGTTGCATTGGCAAGAGGTGGCGGAAGTATTTTCGGGCCGTCCCCACTATTGGGATGAACTCATCGGCTCCGGCCCTTCTCCGCTCTTGTGTGAAGAGGGCTGGCTGCACATCTATCATGGTGTGGCCACGCACTTTGGCAGCTCCAATATCTATCAGGCCGGCATCTCTTTACAGGATGCAAAGAGGCCTTGGATCACCCTGGCCCGTGGACGCTACAACATCCTGGAACCGCGCGAAAACTATGAACTTAGCGGCCAAGTGCCCAATGTGATCTTCCCCAGTGCAGCTATCGCCTTAAGTGATAGCCCTGTATTGGATAACGACACCCCCATCTACATCTATTATGGCGCAGCGGATACCGCGGTGGCTTTGGCGATTACCACGCCTGCCGAGCTCATCGGCGAGGCTCGTGCCGAGTGAGGTTATATCATGCGTAAGCATATCATTA
>CAXZAB010000380.1:0-1793 GCA_964293715.1 uncultured bacterium
GAATTTCAGCAGGCACAGTCTCAAAGCCTGAGTTTGCAGTTGAATTTGTTCTATACTGGGCTTCAGTTTGGCGAATTTCACCATATCACAGTAGCGCAGGATTCTTAAAAACTCTTCGGCCCGCTCTGGACAAGTCACGCGCAGGGCATCGGAAATCTCCAGAATCGTCATTTCCATAGCGCTGAACTGATAGGTCTGCTCCAAAAACTCCCGCAGGATCATCGACAGCCGGAAGTGATAGGTCAGAACATCACTTTCTGCAAGGCCGCTATGCTCCAATTCATCAAGGTTTTTCAGCGCCAGCTGATAGGGAGGGACCATCTTTTTGGGAGCTATGAAGACAGGCTTGGGGGCCGGCTTTGTTGCCGTTTTCTTGTTTAAAGACATGATGATGACCATAGTGGCTAAAACCAGAATGCCCAAAAAGATGAAGATATACAGCCAAAAAGGGAATTCCCCTTTGTAGCGCAGAGCCGGTTTAATATCCCTGAGTAAAGTATCTGCTTCTGCTCTGGTAGCCAATACAAACACCCTAAAGGCATCGGTGGAGCTTTGGCTGTGAAAGAGTCCCTTGGGCTTCAGAGTAAGCCTGGGAAAAGACAGCGCCCCCACTCTGAGAGGAATAATCTCCAGCTTGGCCTTGCTGCCCCGGCCATCCTGCTGTATTTCTGATCTCAGGATCCGAAACTCAGACAGGCTGTCCGGAATCACTACTTCCGCTAAGGGAAAATCAGTCTTGATTTCAAGGCTAAAAGGCTTGCCGATGCTCAGACTATCTGCACCTGCCAAACTTTGCGTTACAGATCCAAACAGGAAGCCCGCGCTGAGGCTAAGCAGGATAATATTCAATAGCTTCCTCATCTTTGCCTCCGTTTGGTGCGCTGAACAAAAAACTTGCGGAGTACCCGCACGAATGAATCAGAGTTCTTGAAGAGTATATAATCTGAGCCCATGGCTTTGAGCGTCTCAGCAAGCTTCTCTTGCTCTTTTGCGACCTCGGCCTTGTAAGCATTTCTTAATTTGGCATCAGAAGTATTAATATATTCACTGTGGCCGGTTTCAGGATCTACAAAGCGTAAAACCCCGGCTTTGGGCAATTCCAATTCACTATCGTCCAGAACCTGTAGAGCGATGAGGTCATGCTTTTTGGCCAGGATTGCCATCTGTTTTTCATAGCCGCTATCCAAAAAGTCTGAAAGCAGAAAGATCACCGCTCGTTTTTTGAGGATTTTCCCGGCATATTCACAGGCTGCGGAAAGCGAAGTATGCTTGCTTTTGGGCTGAAGATAAAGGATTTCGCGGATAATCTCCAAAGCGCGGTTGCGCCCTTTGCGTGGAGGCAGAAACTTTTCCAGGGTGTCCGAATACATGATCAGGCTGCAACGGTCTCCATTAGCTACGGCAGAAAAGGCCAGAGTGGCCACGATCTCGGCTATCCTCTCCTTTTTAAGGGCGTAGGATGTGCCGGCAAATTGCGAGGCGCTGATATCCACGATGAAGACCACAGTCAGCTCTCTGGTTTCGCGGTATTTTTTGATGAAAGGCATTCCCAGCCGGGCAGAGACGTTCCAATCTATATCCCGGTAGTTATCTCCAGGTTGATATTCCCGCACTTCGCTGAATTCCAGGCCTTGCCCCTTGAAGCTGGAATGATACTCTCCACTGAAAATCTCATTGACGATGTTTTTGGTGGATATCTCCAGCCGGCGGATTTTCCTCAGCAGGTCAGCCGTGCTTAACAGGTGCACTACTACGCCCCTCTACCTTCAGGGAACCTCAATCTCATCCAAAAT
>CAXZAB010000381.1:0-1793 GCA_964293715.1 uncultured bacterium
GCAAAAACCACGCAGGTGGAACTTAAGGGAATTTCAAGATCAGACTGTGAAGCCAGGTGTGAGAGCTCATCCAAATCGCATTCCAGACGGATAGCGGTCATTTCCAGAAACCTGCCTGTTCCGGCCGCACATTTGTCGTTCATCACAAAATCTTTGACGCTGCCGTCCTCATTCAAAGTGATAATCTTGGAATCTTGACCACCGATATCGATCACGGTCCTGGCCTGAGGGAAGAGGTGGTAGCAGGCAGCAGCATGACAGCTAATCTCGCTTTTAATAAGATCTGCCTGGGTGTACATTTTTCTGCCATAGCCGGTTACACAAGAAACTGCGATGTCTTCTGTGGCGCCGGCCTCCTGAGCTTTTTGCAAGAGTTCATCCACGGCCCCGGTTGCCGAAATCTGGGTAGCCTGCCAGGCACTAAAAACTATCTCACGGTTCTCAGACCCGAAAACAACGATTTTGGTATTGCGGGAGCCGATATCTATGCCAAGGGTCAACATACTATACCATCACAAAGCTGGTTTGATTTTCGGGATTGAGATAGAGCTGAACCAGGTTATGAATCTGCTCTAAATTCGTATTTGTAATACGCTCTTCTATATCCAGATAAAAATTCAGGTCATAATCCAGCGAAATCAGGTTCGCGATCGTGGCTGCTTTAAAGGAAGCGCTTTCATTGTCAAAGCGCGACATCGCTATGAGAAAATTCTTGGCTGTATCCAGCTCTTTTTGAGTGATGCCGTTTTTTAAAAGATCGGACAAAATCTCACGCATACTGTTTAAGCAGTTCAGATACAGCTTGGAATCACAATAGGCGTAGGCATACCAAAAGCCCAGATCGCGGATGGAATAGAAATCAAAGCCGGTCTGATAGGCCAGGCCAAGGCGTTCGCGCAGAGTATCATACATACGGGAGGAAAGATCGCCACCCATGATATGGGCCAGGACATGGAAAGCGGAATTATCGCTGCGGTTTGAGGCCGGACAGCCTGTGCCGCCGATATGGATGATGGATTGATCCAATTTCTGGTAAACTCGGCGGGATGAAGCCGGCCTAAGTTCATATTTTACAGTGGTGGGCGGAATCCGTTTGTTGCCGGTACCCTGACCAAAATGCTGTTCTGCCAGGTCATATACCTCTTGCGGTTCCAGCGATCCCACAATGGTAAGGGCAAAATCTTCACCCAAGCCCCAGCTTTCGTGCCAAATTTCGCAATCTTCCATCCTGATAGACTCAATATCCGCAATGTTGCCCGTAGCGCTGTAGAGATTATTGTTTCTGCCAAATAACTGTCTGAACCAGGCTTTGTAGGCCATGCTGACAGGATAATCACGTTCACGGCGGATGCTATCGGCAGCGGCGTTTTTCAGCATGGCAAGATAGGCCCCATCAAACACAGGTTCATGGATAATTTCACTGAGCAAATCCAGCACAACCGGTAAATCGGAAATACTGCATTTTCCGCGAAAGATGGTGCTATCCAATTGATGCTGCAGCCGGATGTTAAAGCCGTGCTGCCGCGAAAAGCGCATAATCTCATCGTGATTGCGTTTCCGGGTGCCATAGAGCATGAGCGCAGTGCTAAAGTAGTTTTGGCCGATCTTGGGCTCTGTGAGCTGGGAAAGCGGACTGGATAACGCATATCCACAGATCTCTTTATCGGGCTGATAATTATAAATGAATTTAAGGCCATTGGAGAGCCTGTAGCTATGATATTGGGGAAAGCGGGGTTTACTTTGCTTTACTGCCTGGCTAAAAATCTGCCGGCTGCCTTTATAGGGATGAGTAC
>CAXZAB010000382.1:0-1772 GCA_964293715.1 uncultured bacterium
AAACAAGATCTTACAGGAGATAAAATGAAACGAATATTATGGACAATCGGCTTGCTGCTTTTGCTTACAATGTTTGGCTGCGGCAAGTCCCAAGGCGCCTTGGAAAAGGTCAGTGTGACCTTGGATTGGACCCCAAATACAAACCACACCGGGCTGTACGTGGCCCAGGAATTAGGTTATTTCACCGAAGAAGGTCTTGATGTGGAGATTCTGCAGCCGGGACAAAGCATTACAGATCAAATCGTAGCCACCGGCAAAAGTCATTTTGGCGTAAGCTATCAGGAAAACGTGATCCGGGCCCGCAGTGTAGGCATCCCCTTAGTGAGCATTGCCGCTGTGATTCAGCACAATACTTCCGGTTTTGCCTCCTTAAAAGAAGCCAAGATCAATTCCGTAAAGGATTTTGAAGGCAAGCGCTATGGCAGTTGGGACAGTCCCTCCGAGCTGGCCATCTTAAGCAATGTGATGCAAGCGGCAGATGCCGATATCGCTAAAGTGAAAGTCATTTCAGGGATCTATGATTTCTTTTCCACCATCGGCAAAGACGCTGATTTTGAGTGGATATATTACGGTTGGGATGGCGTGATTGCTGCCCAGCGCGGGATAGAGATCAATTACATTCCTCTGAAGGACCTGAATCCCGTCTTTGATTACTACACTCCTGTTTTGATCAGCAGTGAAGACTATTTAAAGGATAATGCTGATACCACCAAAAAGTTTCTCAAAGCCGTAAAAAAAGGCTATGAATACTGTATCTCAGATCCCGAAAAAGCCGCTGATATCCTGATCAAACACGTTCCCGAGCTCAATAGCCAGCAGGTGCAGGCCAGCGTGCAATATCTGTCTGATCAATATCAAGCTGAGGCCGAATATTGGGGTGTGCAAAAGCGCGAAGTCTGGTTGAACTTTGCAGATTGGATGAGTGCTGAGAAGCTGATCAAAGAGCCCCTGGATATAGACCGGGCTTATACCAACGAATATTTGCTGCCCTGATGAACATCCTATCTGCCACAGGCCTGAAGAAGTCCTATCTCTTCAAGGGCGAAATCTCAAAAGTGCTGAAGGATATCAATCTTGAGCTTAAAGCGGGCGAATTCGTCAGCATTGTAGGCTCCAGCGGCTGTGGCAAGACTACTTTGTTGGAGCTTTTTGCCGGAATCACTTTGCCGGATAGTGGCAGCGTTCATTATCAAGGCGAGGAGATTACCGGAAGAGCCGGCTATTTGGGCTATATGCCTCAAAATGATCTGCTTTTCCCCTGGCTCAAAGTGATCGACAATATCCTTTTGCCTTGTCGCATAAAAGGCTTGGATATCAAAGTTGAAAGGCAGAAAGCAATGGAGCTGCTTCCCGTATTTGGGCTGGAAAACTATGCCGAATACCTGCCTTGGCAGCTCTCCGGAGGTCTCAGACAAAGGGTGGCTTTGGCCCGGACCTGGATGACAGGCTCCCAGCTCTGGCTCCTGGATGAACCGCTGGCCAATCTGGATGCTTTGACCCGCAGCGCTTTACAGGATTGGATCAAAGAAGTGGTGCAGAGACTGCATCTTACCGTGCTACTGGTGACACACGATATCGATGAAGCCATTAAATTGTCAGACCGGGTGGAAGTAATGAAAGCAGGGCTTTTTCAAGGTGGTGTAAGGATTCCCCAAGCTGCTGACGAAGCCCAATTAAAACAGCTAAAAACCCAAATTAGCCAGCTGCTCTAACTTTTTTAAGCTAAATAAAGACACAAAAAAGCCGTTGCCTCTATTAGGTGCAACGGCTTT
>CAXZAB010000383.1:0-1755 GCA_964293715.1 uncultured bacterium
CGCCAAATTCTTTGGCCCCTTCCAGGATGTTCAGCATACCCAGGATATTCACATCATTTGAGGTAATGGGATCATTGATCGAGCGCGGCACCGAAGGCAAAGCCCCCTGATGCAAGATATAATCCACGCCCTTCACCGCAGTCCGCACAATGTGAAAACTGCGCAAATCCCCCTCGATCATAGTCAGATTCTTATTCTTCATCAAAGGGAGAGTATTCTCCCGCTTGCCTGTGGCAAAATTGTCCAAAACTACCACTTGCTGATCCTGAGAGAGCAATTCCGATACGATATTTGAGCCGATAAAGCCGGCCCCGCCTGTAACTAAGTATTTCATTTTTAATCTCTTTGTTTCACGCAGATCACGCAGATAAAGGCGCAGATCAGCGCAGAATAATTTATTTACCTATTGCACTAGGATACTCCAAGTGCATTATATACAAAAAGCAAGCACCCCTTACTCTATATCCGATTTCATTTTCTCTCATATTAAATTCTCTCTGCGAAAATCTGCGTCTTTATCCGCGCTATCTGCGTGAAATCATTTGATAATCATAACTTATTCGCGTATCGGACGAGATTGTCAGACAGCTTATCTGTATTAAAATTAATCAAGTAACCAAGTTTCAGCCCCGTTAATTTCAAATAAGTCAACAGCTGTTTGTGATGCACTGCACAGAGTTTTTCTACAGATTTGAGTTCGACAATCACCTTACCATCAACTAAAATATCCAATCGATACCCTGTGCCAATCGACTGACCTTTGTAGCTCGTCTCAATCGGAACCTGAGTCTCCACCCGTAAGCCCAAATTCCTTAGCTCATATGTCAAAGCCTGTTCATAGGCACTTTCCAGAAGACCCGCTCCAAGCTCGTTATATACAGAGAAGCAAGCCCCCCTGACCTTGTATCCGATTTCATTTTCTGTCATATTAAAGTACCTCTGCGAAAATCTGCGCCTTTATCCGCGCTATCTGCGTGAAATCACTTTTTTAATCTGGTTCTTCAAGGTCTGCATCACCAGCTCAGTCCCCCACGCCAAAAGCCCATCATTCCATCTCTGTGGATGAGTATTGATCATCATCTGATCTGGCATAGCATTATTTTTCAAAAGCTCAATAAAGTGCTCTGTGCTATTCACCTCAATCTGAAAAGAGCTGTCCACTTTGTCCCGGATACTGGCCTCAGTATTATTCCACTTTCTACCCGTATCGGTAATATAAAATATCTTGCTGTAATCCAGATCAAAATAAGGCTCGCCCAGAATGCCATATTGCCGGTAATCATAATGCCGCCAAAGCTCTTTATTATCAAATTTGGAGAGCGGGCTGCCATGCATACAGATCGTATCTATCGGAGCCAGCTTTCGCAATAACTGGAGGTTTTGGACAAACAACTCCAAGGCCTTTTCCAAGTCGCCCTTGGCAATGTCCATATCCTCATAGTGATAGCCAATCTCATGCCCCATACTGGCTATCGCAAGCAATATATCCGGCTGCAAAGACTCTGGTACCACCCTAAAAAAATAAGAAGCCTTTAGCTTCTTTACATGCTCAATCTTCGCAAATACCAGAGAATTCTCCGGTCTTTTATCCACATCGTGCCGTAGAATCACCACTCTCTCAAGGGGCTTTTGCAGATACTCTCTAAAGGTCTGGAACGCGTACCTGGCATCGATGAGGGCGTCCAGTAGTTCGGAGTAAGTTTTTACGGTGAAGTCTTTCATGTCTCAGTTACGAGTTACGAGTTACAAGTGAGT
>CAXZAB010000384.1:0-1748 GCA_964293715.1 uncultured bacterium
TTACCCAGCAGGATGAGGTGGAAAAAGTCGCGGAAAGCATCCCCGAAGGTGCTATTTTCCAAGGCTTTCAGGCTTTATCACAATCGATAAACAGCAGCATCGTCTATGGCTTTGCTGAAAAAGCAGGAGATAAATATTTTAACAGCTCAGCTTTGGTGAATCCGGATGGAAGCTACGAGGTCTATCGCAAGATTCATCTCTATTTCCGCGAGAAGCTGTTCTTTTCTGCGGGAGAAAGCCCGTTTTCGGTCTCGATCGCCAAAGGCGGAGTCAAGATCGGCATGATGATCTGCTTTGACTGGCAATTTCCGGAATCAGCCCGCAGCCTTGCTCTGAAGGGAGCACAGATCATCTGTCACCCTTCCAATCTCGTGCTGCCCTGGTGTCAGGAGGCCATGAAAACCAGATCTTTGGAAAACCGGGTGTTTTCGATTACCTCAAATCGCACTGGTACCGAGATTAACGGCGAGCACAAACAGTATTTCACCGGTAAAAGTCAGATTTTAAACACAAAAGGTGAGATTCTGATCCGGATGAACGACACTGAAGCAGGGGTTTACAGCGTGGAAATAGATCCCATGCTGGCTAATGATAAACAGGTGAGCGAGGTGAACAGCGTTTTTGCAGATCGCCGTCCCTCCATGTATTATCTGCCATGACCAAAGCTCAGATCAAAAACCGCATCCAAGCTCTCAGCGCTGAAATAGAGCGGCATAACCGCTTGTATTACGCAGAGGCCAGCCCCGAAATCACGGATTATGAATATGATCTCTTGGTGCAGGAATTGCAGGGTTTACAGGCAAAACATCCTGAAATCCAGGCTTCTGCTGTCTTGGAAGCAGTGGGTGATGATCTGGATAAATCGGCAAAAACCATCCCGCATAAAGAACGGATGGCAAGCTTGAACAATGCCTTCTCACTGGAAGAAGTGATTGCCTGGTGGGATAAAATCACCCTTGAATTAGAAAAAAGACCTCAGCTTTGTCTGGAACCCAAAATCGACGGTTTTGGCATCAACCTTTTTTACTCCTTGGGCAAACTGCAATATGCCACCACTCGCGGCGATGGCTCTGTGGGAGAAGATGTTACCGAAAACTTTCTTACCCTGCCCCATATCCCCCGTGAGATATCCTTCAAAAGTGATATTGAGATCAGAGGTGAAATCTACCTCCCCATCAAAGATTTTTTGGCTATGAATGAGGCTCGGCGCCAAAACGAGGAAAAGCCTTTTGCCAATCCTCGCAACGCAGCCGCAGGATCTATCAAATTGAAAGATATCGCCTTAGTCAAAGACAGACCACTGCGGGCTTTCTTTTATACCACAGGTTTTATAGCCGAGGCAGCGCCTTTTAACAGCCAGGATGAACTGCTGCGCTGGCTGCAGGATAACGGCTTTCCCATCAGTGATAAACACTGCGTTTGCACAGATAACGAGCGCCTGATTGACTTCTGCAATCAGATGGAAGAACAGCGCGGCGAATTGGATTATGACATCGACGGCGTGGTGGTGAAAGTGGATGATCTGGCTTTGCACAAAAAACTTGGCTCTACGGCCAAGAGCCCCAAATGGTCGATCGCTTACAAATTTAAGCCCGAAGAAAAAGAGACGCTACTCAAAGGCGTGGATTTCCAGGTGGGACGCACAGGGGCGATTACCCCTGTGGCAATCCTGGAACCTGTGAATATCTCGGGCAGCACAGTCTCCCGCAGCACTTTGTACAATTTTGACGAGATCCGTCGCCTTGATC
>CAXZAB010000385.1:0-1737 GCA_964293715.1 uncultured bacterium
CACACAAATAAAACAGGCCGCGAGAGATCCCGCGGCCTGTATATCAGAGCTGTTTGTGGATTAATTCACTACAGCACTTTATTTCAGCTTGATTATTTATTTCATGAGAACGACTTTCTTGTTGAAGGTCTGATTTCCGGCCTGCATCCGAATGTAGTAAACACCGGTGGACAGGCTTCTGCCTCTGTCATCATCGCCGTTCCAAGTCAAATTGTAGCTGCCGGCATTTTTCATGCCTTCTTCAAAACTACGTACCATCTGACCACGGCTATTGTAGATCCTGATACTTACAGGAGCTGCGTCAACCAGGCCATAGCTAATGGTGGCACTGGGATTGAAGGGGTTGGGGAATACCTTCTTGAGCTCGGTAATTTCAGGGATAACGGGGATTTGCTGATCATTTCCTTCTTCGTAAACTAAGGTAATGGGTCCATGGAAGCTATCGCTGCCATTGAGATCCGATACCTGTAACCAGTAATAATAGGTGCCAGTACTATTCAGCTCTTTATCGCTATATACATATACCTGCTGTTGCGAAGTATTGGTGGCGGGGATGAGATTGCTGATCAATTCTGCATTTTCCAAATCATCTTCCATATTGCGATAAATGTGGAATCCATTAACGCTGGTCTCAGTCTGAGTAACCCAGGTGAGGACTGCGTTGTTATAGGCATTCATGGCTACGGTGAAGGAGGAAAGCTCGACGGGGAGGGTGGGGTTGTCATTCATAATAACTATCACATCACCATTATCGCCGAAATCGATGCCTCTAAACAGCTGGCTGTTATTGCCTGCATCAATACTATCTGCCCCGTACATCTGGCCAGAAGGGGTAATAAGCCAGCAGTACCAGTCTACATTACCAAATGAAGAATGTCTGTTGACTAACACATCTTTGATCCCGGATGAAGTAATAGTGTAAATCACAGCCGGAATACCTGTGTCAGGTCCCAGTAAGTCATCAGGAATTGCTCCACCTACGATAAGTGTAGCACCAGTTACAGTATCGTCGCCTTCGCCGTTTACTACAACTTGGGAATCTTCGGTAGCTTCGGTAGTTACTGATATTTCGTTTGAGTTTACGCTTGCAAGCATATGGGTTTGATAATCATGATACGCACGCACTACATAGTAGTAGGTGGTTTCAGGATTAAGTCCGGTGACAGGAAAGCTTAGCAGATTGCCGACATCGAAATTGTTGTAGCCAGTTACGAAGGTGTTCGATGATGCGCCAGCCATGGTATGGGAACCGAGGTATTCCATAGTATCCTCAGGATACTGATCCCAATCGTCAATATTGTAAGCAATAGTTGGTGAGGTAATGGTATTTTTTCTTACAAGAGTTATGTTCTCACCCCACATTGCAACCTGGTCTGCAAAGCCAACCACATCTATCATTACCCCATCTTTGTACAGGGCAACGGCATCATTGCCATTGAAATTTGTCAAGCCTTCATTGTCGTCATTGGCTAAAGCCAAGATGGTGGCATTGGCTCTGCTGTGAGCGGTGATATAAACGTCAGATGGCTCCAAAATGCCACTAAGTACCAGTTCATTTTTAAAATCTCCTGCACCATTGGTCTGTTTTTTAAGACTATAGGTAGAGAGGTCTACTGCGATACCGGTGCCATTATAAATCTCAATAGCTTTATTGAAGCTGCTTCCCTCAATGTACTCGGAGATAAAAAGATCTGTGGCATTTGTGCCTGCAGTCTTCGTATAAACATCCAGGTAATA
>CAXZAB010000386.1:0-1724 GCA_964293715.1 uncultured bacterium
ATCAGCATCATCTTATGCGTGCGCGTCTGTTTGTCGTTTTCTATTCTGGCAAAGTAGATTCCGGAGCTCATGGGCCGCCCATTTGAGTCTGTGCCATTCCACACGAAATTATGGTTTCCGGAATTGAGGATACCACTGAATAGTGCGCTGACCTTCTGACCCTTGAGGTTGAAGATGCTTATAGTCAAGGGCTCTGTTTCTGGCAAAAAGAAACTGATCGTAGTCTCAGGATTGAAGGGATTGGGGTAGTTGGTCATGCTGAAAGCTGGAGCTGCAAGCAGGTCTTCATTATCTGTCTGCCCCTGCCATTCATAAGCACCAAGATCCACCTGATCACCATAGATCCGAGGATCGCCAGCCAGATCAGAAGAAGGAAACTGATACCAATCCGGTAGATCAAAGATAGATAAATCCGTGGTTCCGGCATCTATGCAGGGTGAATCTTCTCCAAGAGTATAGGGACTGCCCTCTTCCCAGGCATAAAACCCCGGATCGGAGCTTAGATTCGTTCCATACCACTCGATTGTGTTGTTCTGTCCCATGTTATAAACGGTGTCTTCAGGATTGTCAGAGGGGCCGACCAGGCAATTCAGAAACTGTAAATTCGAAGGTATATCCTCGTTGCGCAGCATGAAATTCATACCCGCTTCAGTGCTGATGATACTGTTGATAAAGCTTACCTTTGCATTAGTACCCAATGTTATCGCTGCACCATGACCGGTAGACCATTGATTGTCGGTGATAGTAGAATTGATAAAGTAGGTATTGATTACTGCCGGGACAAAGGTACTTCTAATATTGATAATAGAGCTTTGATCTCCCAGGTGGGCTTGACAACCGGTTATTTGCATGTTGTTAATGATAATAGCTCCGCAGGTACCGTCGGGATGACTTAGGGCAATGTTTAAAGCACATCCTCCAGGTTCCCCATTAGGAGGTGCATGAAAATTGTTGATGCGAATATTCTCGGCATAAATATTTCCTCCCCAGGTGTGGATTGCCACCGACCCTATACAGTCTTCTACTGTAATATTTCGCAGTACCAGTTTTCCTGGAAATATGATCTCTATGAGTTTGTACATACTGTCGTAATGCAGAGGTTGACAATTGCGGAAGCTCAGGTTTTCCAAGGTCAGGACAGGTCTCTCATATACTCCGTTGATAGCATGTCCACAAGTACAATCAATTAATACGGTGAGATAGAACCCCTCATCAGTGATGGCCTGAAACGTGATGTTTTTTAGCGTCACTTCCTTTTCAGCATCCCGACCCAAGATAAACATGTCCGGTCCACTAAAGATGACCCCTTCTTCACTCTCTCCAACTATATTCACATAACTGCGTATGTTGAGCGGAAAGTGTTGATCCTCGGCATAGATGCCATTGGCCAGATGGATAGTATGGGGACGCTGGGCATCTGCTCCGATCCTATGTAAAGCCAGGGCAATGGTCTTTAGCGGGTCCTCCTGAGAAAGACCGGTATTGGCATCGTCACCATCCGGGCTCACAAAGAAGTCAGCATACTGTTGAGTCAGGACTGTTTCGTTGTAATGAAACGTGAAAGTAAACTCAGTATAGTCATGCTCCGGTATTATTTTAACGCATTCTCTAAAATAAGCTGATGACTGGGGTACGGTAAACTTATCAAGGTAAACATCTATGTGTGTCCTCTCTCGTATAATAATGGACATATCATTTGAATATCCTGCGTGATTGTTGTAAAT
>CAXZAB010000387.1:0-1723 GCA_964293715.1 uncultured bacterium
CCTTTGAAATACAGGAAGATCTCTTTGAGACTCACGCCTTTGGCCAGCCAGGCACCCAATTCCCTAAAGGCAGGAACCAGCCAGTCTTGTTCTTTGGTCACGATGCCGGCAGCGATATGAATGGCTTCCTGACCGATATTCGGGGGATAGGTAAACATCCGCCCCTGCCTCTGATAGCTCACGGCCATCAAGTCCGCAGTGCGTTCAAACAGTAAGTCTTTGTAAGCCTGCATAATCTCCTCATTGCTGAGGCGGGGCTTCCATTCCTTGTCCAACGGCTTGCCATCATAATCTATGAGCTGATAAGCCTTATTCTTAATGGGGTCGTATTTATCCAAAATCTTCTGGTCAATCATCTTTTACCACCTTATTTGTTTATTTTGATATCCTATGGATATGATAGGTAAAGCAGGAGGGAAAGCAAATTTAAAAGTGTGAAGCTAAGCTTATACTTTTCCTTGTAGTGCGTCTGTAGCTTTCATCCTGGCAATTTTGGCCGCGGGCAACCAAGAGGCAAACAGAGTGAGCACAAATACCATTACCAGCATAAACAGGATGGTAAGAGGATCGTAATAGGATTTCATAGTTTCTGTGAAGCCGCCGACATTCACGTTGGATTGTTCCTGGGGCAGGGGGGTGCCCTTTGTACCCAGATGAAGAAAGAGCGGTAAACCCAGGATGGCACTCAATATGGTGCCAAATACCATATACAGACAACCTTCATAGGTAAAAAGCCGGATGATTTGCCGGCGAGTCATTCCCAGAGCAATCAAGGTGCCGATCTCTTTTCTGCGCTTGAAGAGTGCCAAGATCTGAGTATCAAAGATCGCGATCATGGCCAGGAAGAGCAAGAGTGCCAGGATCAGGTATCCGCCAGCTTGATCAGCTTTCATCAGGGCCAGGACATCTTTCAATGATTCCTCCTGACTGATGTAACGCCAAGTGCTACCAAGATTGAGCTGGGAAGCCTCATCTTTCATCACAAAAAGCGTGGCGGAGTTTTGCAGAGCTTTAAGGCGGTTGAGGACAGCAAAATCTATCCAGACCTGGGATTCGTCAATGGTGGAGACTGGGGTAGCCATCACCTGGATGATCTCAAGGTCATAGGCGGTGTACGCACCTAAAGCATCTTTGAAGCGCAGGCTTACAATATCCCCTTTGCTGAGGCTATTGGTTTCTGCCATACCAGTACCAACTACAGCGGGCAGGGTGCTGGGATGCTCATCTGTCACCCGCAGCTTTTGGCTGGGTATCTTGAGCAGAGTCTGATCCCAGGGAATACCTTTGATGCTGATGGGAGTCATTCTGCCCTGGGGATAAAGCACACCGCTGGAAACCAGGATGGGCACGGCCTTGTCCTGCTGAATAAGGTTGGTCATTTCTTCGGGTATTTTGGCAAAGCTATCCTGGAAGGTGAAGCTGTCATATTTGTCAAAATTGCTGTGTTCAAAATGCCCGTTTCCAATCTCCCATTCTGCTTTTTGTCTTCTGGCGGTGCGCATCCAGCCGTCATAAAGCCCCTGCATGAACAGCATTCCCATCAGAACCAAAAAGAGGATCAGGATGTTGAAGACACTGCGCCAGCCATTGCCAATGATCCTTTTCAAAGCGAGCTTTAGTAGCATAATTTTCCTTTATCGGTCAGTCATTTCAAGATAGCTGCTTCCCTCTCTTCCTTCAGAGAGAGGGAAGCAGCAGATGATTACTTTCTGAGCATAGCCTT
>CAXZAB010000388.1:0-1719 GCA_964293715.1 uncultured bacterium
CCATCTGCACAGTCATAGGCCAGGCTGAATTTACGGCCATGTAAGAAATGCTGAGTTTGGATCTCTGATAGCTCCAGCGAGGGGAGGTCGGTGAGGATATCCACAGCCGGACAAATCGCCTTCTGCCAATCCCGCTCAAGCTCTGATAAACTAAGGCTTCTTTTGACATCCAGTTTTCCGATCGCAGTACGCTCCAAGGCTGTAGTCATACCTACGGTGCCCAGTACTTCGGCAATGTATTCGCTCAAAGCCCGGATATAAGTGCCTTTGGAGACGCAGACCCGATAGCGCAGCTGATTATCTTGAAGATTCCCGAGGATTTCAAAATCGTAAATCTCCACTTTGCGGATGGGCATCTTAGGGGTCTGACCCTCACGGGCGTATTGATAGGCGCGTTTGCCCTGCAGCTTGATAGCAGAATAAAGGGGTACTTGCAGCTCAGTCAACGCTAAAACTTTGGCTTTGACTTGCTCTAAATCTTGTGGCTTGATATCCGGCTGATCTTCTGCTATGATCTCCCCTTCAGGATCGCCGGTGCTGCTCTTTTTGCCCAAAAGCATAGTTGCTTCGTAGCTTTTACTCTGCGCTTCGGCGTATTTTAAGAGCCGGGTATATTGACCTGTGGCGCAGATCAAAAGTCCTGTGGCAAAAGGATCCAAGGTGCCGGCATGTCCGATCTTTTTGATGCCGCTGAGCTTGCGCAGCTCGCGGATTACTCCAAATGAGGTCATCTCCGCGGCTTTGTTGATCAATAAAAAGCTATTCATAGCTTCTTAAGTGCCTGATTGATTTCCTTTAAGATTATCTCTTGTACATCCTGCAAATTGCCCTTTAGCGTGAGACCGGAGGCTTTACGATGTCCTCCTCCGCCCAGATTGGCAGCGATCTCTTGCACATTGAGCTTGAGTGAGCGCAGCGAGATCTTCCAAACGTCCTGCTTGATTTCCTGAAAGTAGGCTATGGCATCAAGATCAGCCACACCCTGCACCTGGCGGGTTACGCTCCTGATGGTGGATGTGGCTAACTCCAGCTCTTCTGCCAGAGCCAGATCTGAGTGCAGGAAAAGAACCCTGTCTCCCAGATGCAAGCGGATGCTGGCAAGGCTGTGACCTATATACAGCATCTCCTGGGCAGATTGGTTTTGCAAAAAGGCTTGATGCAGAAGGTGAGGCCGGGCTCCTTGTTTCACGAGATCGGCGCAGAGTTCAAAGACATCCGCGTGGGTATTGGCATTGCTGAAATTGTTGGTATCATTGAGGATGGTGACGTATACCGCATCTGCGATGTATTTGCGCGCCTGGGGCTCAAAACTCATAATCTCCTGCTCAAAAAAGCGGAAGAGCATAGCTCCGGCAGAGACATAATGGCTATCGATCACCTGTATATCTGCTGTGATCACGCCATGTTCGGGAACATGATGATCCAGCACAAATATCTTTTGCGCCTTATCCACCAAGGCTCCACGCCTACCCAAGCGATCCCGGCTGTTACAATCCAGCACCATCAAAAGCTCATATTCCATGCCCTCTTGATAAGTCTCATACACCGTATTATCCATCAAAAAGCTGTAGCGGGAAAGATCTTCCCCATCCGTGATGATAGTGGAGGCAAAGCCTTTAAGGCGCAGGATTTCCTGCAAGGCAAAGGCTGTCACCATACCATCCCCATCCGAGTGGATATGGGTGGTAATAGCGATGCTCTTTGCCCCGTTAGCCAGGG
>CAXZAB010000389.1:0-1718 GCA_964293715.1 uncultured bacterium
TGAGGATGTCGCCCTCTTCCAAATGCGTGCTTCTTGCCATCCGTGTTCCGATCACTGCAGGTAGAATAATGCCCGCGTGATCATCAACGCGCAGATACTCTGTAGGAATCTCTAAGATCTCTTGATCATGAGGGATGCCTTTGATGGTGATGGGGGTGAGCCGGCCCTGGGGATAGATCACACCGGCTGAGATCAGGATGGGCACTGCTTTCCCTTGCTCTATGAGGCTCTGAAGCTCAGCAGGTATTTTGCTATTGCTTTTGTCCCAGGTGAAGCTATCATACTTATCAAAATCCTTGTGTTCGTAGTGACCATCTCCGAATTCCCACTCTTGCATTTGCCGGCGAGCGGTTCGACTCCAACCGTCAAAGAGGCCCTGCATCCACACCATTCCGATCAAAACGATGCTGAGGATGAGGACGTTTACCAGGCTGCGCCAGCCATTGCCAATGATGTTTCTAACTGCCAGTTTTAAGATCATCTTTGGCCTTCTTGCCGTCTATCAGAGTCACTACCCTCTGCATATAATCTATCACTTTCTGATCGTGAGTAGCGAAGATGAAGGTGGTACCTGTATCTTTGTTTATTTGCAACATGGTATCCAGAATATTCAGCGAGTTTTCGGTATCCAGATTTGCGGTGGGTTCATCGGCCAGAACGAGCTGGGGCAGCTTCACCATGGCGCGGGCGATGGGGACCCGCTGCCCTTCGCCTCCGGAAAGCTGATTCGGCCGGGATTTGCGTTTGTCTGTGATGCCTACCCAGGTCAGAGCTTGCATCACAGCTTCATGCCGCTGGGCCTTAGGCATTTTTAGCAGCAAGAGCGGTAGTTCCACATTTTCATAGACGGTGTAAACAGGGAGCAGGTTGTAGCTTTGAAAGATAAAGCCTATTTTCTCGGCCCTGAGTGCAGCGGACTCTTTGGCATCCAGGGTAGAAACTTTGTGTCCCAGAACTTCGATCTCACCGCCGGTTTGATTGTCCAGGGTGCCGATGATGTTCAAGAGTGTGGTTTTGCCTGAGCCGCTGGGTCCCACGAGGCCCATAAATGCACCACTCGGAATATCCAGATCGAGCTCAGAAAGAGCCAGGAATCCACCTCCGCCGGTGGGGTAGAGCTTGCTGAGATTGCGGATTTTAACTAACGATTCTGTCATTTTTACCTCTATATTGTGTAGTTTATGAGTGCGCCCAGGAATGTTTTATCTTTCCCTGAATCGCTATTGTTTTGGTAGCTTGCCCTGAGCTCTATGGCCAGCTTATCATAGCTGCGCCTTAGTACCAGGGCATGTGTCTGCAGATGAGTATCCCAATTGGCAAAGGCCAGATAGTGGATAGTATCCAGTAAACCAAGCGGGTAATTCATCATCACAGAAGACGATAGCTCCGTGCTGTGCAAGCTGGATAGCTCATCTGAAGAGTGCTTGATGCCACTTTCTGCTAATAGATACAGGCCATTGCCCAGCCCCAAAGTGTAATCTGCCCCTATCACGGATTGCAGGCTCCACCGGCAGTCCAGCTCCGGTGCGTAATTTGCCGAGCTCTCCAGCCACAATCCTGCAAAAGTGTCATAACGGATATCCAGGCCCAGACGGCTCTCTGTAGTCTTTTTGGCACTGTCGGGTGAAAAGATGGGTCTATGATTCAAGGACAGGCCTGTTTCTGCAGACCAGAGCGGGAATTCATAGCGCAAGCCGTAGTCCAGTTTATCTTTGGTG
>CAXZAB010000390.1:0-1701 GCA_964293715.1 uncultured bacterium
GCGGATTCCTCCTGCTTCTCTTCCATCATCTCAACCTTACGGGTGAGTGCACGGGACTCCAGCACTGTTTCTGTGAGCGCCCCCTGCAGGGTGTTTATCTTGCTGTTAGCCTCGGCCAAGGCTGCTCTGTTGAAGATATGCATATCTGGGTAATAATTGGTTTAGTTAGATAAAAAAGGTTTGTGTTAAATCGAATAATTGTCCTCAAACGCCTGCACATACTGCTTACCCTGCTGTTGTCCACATCCCTGGGACACCCATATGAGTGCTTGTGTTGTGCTGTCCACGCTGTCGTCATGTGCTGCGTCCGGGAATCCTACCATCTCCTCAATGTAATCGTGCAGCCAGTATGCCCCATCTGGCATGTGGATGAGCCCAGCCTTAAATATTGGCACTGATTGGTATGCCCTGTCCAATTTGCTCCCCCCGGTCTTGTTCCGCTCAATTGGCTCAATAGGCATCCTGTAAGACCGTCTGAGTGACTGAATCAGAGATATGCCCGATGCCTTGTTTTCTATTAATAGTGCGTGCGGCCTGTCTTGGTTGTACATGTTGACCACAGTATTGTATAGGTCGTCAAATTCCAGTTGTTCTTTGAATCTATCGAGTAGATAAAAACCCGTGGAATTTATCCCCCATAGCGTATACACAGAATAATCTGGGCTGGATTTGGTATCTTTCTTTTTCTTCGGTGCTTCTGGATCTTCAATGGTATACCCAGTATCCCAGCTTCCGACCTTGAAATTAAATTGCATCTGCTGCAGTATCTGTTCTGATACGGTCCGGGTGAACCATTCCCGTTTGAATACGTTCCCTCCACTTGGCCTGATCTTCCAGTTGCCCTTAAGCAGGCGCTCCATCTCCACTTCTGGCAGCGCCAGCAGATTGGCCCGGTATGTCGGGTCTGCCTGGGTGAGGATTGGATTATCATCCAGAGTGGCGGCAATGAACGTGAACGACTTCGGGATAAGATCAGGATGTAGTGCCCGCAGCTCTTCCTCGGTATCGGCCCAGACCAGCTCATTGTTATGCCTGACAAACCACCGGATGATACCGGACTTCTCGGGTATAGGATAGCCATCTTCACCTATCCACCAGTCAACCCAGTCTTTGACCCATGAGTCAGGGTCAGGGTTGCAGGTGGCCCGGATATATGGCCGCACCCCACAGATCGAACGGTTCCGGCTCATCATATAGGTCCATTGTTTCTCCGTAAAGTGTGTCGCTTCATCCATCATTATCAGGCAAAGCTGAGCGCCCTGGTAGTCAAGCACGTTCTTCTCGTATTCAAGGTGCGCGAACTTCAGCCGGTTGGGTGTGCTTGTGCCCTTGCAGGGGAACATCCATTCCAGCGTGCTCTCCTTCGGCTCTGCTCTGCCTGAATATAGTTTGAGGGACTCATCCCACAACCCACCGCCTGCCCTTATCATAGGGGTGGTGCGCCGGAAGATAACCGCATTGTAGCCCGGCACGGATGTGATATAGTGCAGGGGTTCCAGCAGTTCTGCAAAGGTCTTGCCCGAACCAGCTGCCCCGCCATATATCGCGATATCGGCAGAGCATGACAAAAAAGTTTCTTGCGGGCCGGTTTGGGCCTTGATCTCAATCACTGTTTACTATCTCGCAGGATTTGATCACAGATGGGCCATGTCTGCCGCAGTTGCAGCGTATGATACTCCTCCGGCGTCATCTTCAGCGTGA
>CAXZAB010000391.1:0-1696 GCA_964293715.1 uncultured bacterium
CCAATAATACTAACCGGAAATGATCGGATTCCCGTATCTTACTCACATTTCTTTCCTGACTTAAGTTCCACGGAATCATTGGACGTGAACACAGCAAGTCTCACACATGGTGATCCCCTCATTACCATTGATTCTGGAAATCATAGCTATACACTTAATTGGAACGAAAATGAACGTAGCCCGTTAATACTCAAAGGGTATGGTGGTGGTTTGACAAGCGGCCAATTTGATGAAAGGCCGGATATAGGTGCAGTACAATATGATGAATATCCTCATGAGAATAGAAGCTATACTTTCCCAGCGGGAAATGATAGAAGCGGGATAAAATGGATGAGTTTCCCCTCTCTGGATAGGATTTATGGCGATGAGGACATGGCTCATACCTTTTTTGATCCTCTGCGCAGTCCTTCGATAATAGAGCAGATTACTTGGAAAGAGCTAAACTATGCCCCCCAGTCTTTGCAGTTAGATGTAAATTTTAATTGGCTGGGAGATAACCATGCAATACAGCCACAAATCGGGTATAAAGTCCAAATGTTCGCCGGACTCCAGAGCCCGATCAGCATTTCCACCCCGGGACTTAAGCCTGATCCTAATCTACCGATAACGCTGAAAGCGTGGAAGAGCCAGCGTGCTCCCATTCCCAATAATGAGAACTGGCTGGGCTATTTCGGGGTACGCACTGTGAATCCCTTTGAAGCCTTTGCATCTGTACTGGATAACCTTTGGTATATTCAGTCGCAGGACTGGACACTGTGCAGAATGCAGATTACTCCCGGCAGCCCTTGGGTGCAGATCTACTATCCGGGCAGCAAAAGACCCACTTTGAGACATGGGGATATGGTAATAGTGAAGTGTTTTGAAGATGCGGATTTCACCTGGAATGCCGAGGCTCCAGAGCGGGAACCTTTTACCAAGGAAGAAGCCACTCATTTCACCTTCGCTGAAAAGCTGGATTACGTTCCTGTATATGTGGAATTCACCGGCACAGACCTTCCCCAAGAAGCTGCAGTGTTCCTTGAAGGCCTGTGCAAGGGTGCTGCAGTGGTGGGCGGTAGCAGCGTGGAGATACCTGCCTATATTCTGGATGATATCGGCTCTGGGGCAGAATTGGAATTGCGCGTGTTTTATGATAGCAAAGCAAGCTACAATCCTATCCCCAGCTCCCAAGGCTGGAATATGGAAACAGAACAGTATGAGGACAATGCCCTGAGCCTCTCTGAATACAAGCACTATTACATGATGAAAATGGATGCAGGTTCGCTAAGTGACAGCCCCATCCCCAAGCTATATATGGATAACCATCCCAATCCCTTCAATCCGGATACCACCCTGCGTTTCAGCTTACCTGAAGCTGCAGATATAGATCTGGGAATATACAACCTCAAGGGACAGAAAGTGCGTAAGCTATTAAACGGCACCAAGACAGCCGGTATGCATAGCTGCCTGTGGGATGCCAAAGACAATAACGGTAACAAAGTAGCCAGCGGAATCTACTTCGCTGTGCTATCCTATCAAGGAAATCAGCTAAGCCGCAAACTCTTGCTGATGAAATAAAAAAGAATCTGGTGGGAGGGGCCAAAAAAACTCCTCTCACCGCTTACAATAAAAGGAATAGCCATGAAACGCATCACCCTCCTGTTCAGCCTCTGCCTGATCAGCCTTCTAAGTGCCACCACCTGGGTGGTGAAGCAAG
>CAXZAB010000392.1:0-1683 GCA_964293715.1 uncultured bacterium
CTATTATCTCGACCATCCCATACAAGTTCAAGAACTTACCGAAAAATCTTTGAGCCAGTCCTATGACTATGTATTTTTCGCCGCAGGGGGTGAAATATCTCATGCCTATGCTCCCGCCGCCAGAGAAAATTGCGAACTCATTATAGATAATTCTTCTGCGTTTCGTCAGGATCCCGGTATTCCTCTGGTGGTGCCTCAGATTAATGCCGATCTGCTTTTGGGCTATCAAGGTATCGTGGCCAATCCGAATTGCTCCACCATCCAAATGGTGCTGCCGCTTGCCGTTCTCGATAAGGAATACCATTTGAAAAAAGTGGTAGTCTCCACTTATCAAGCTGTTTCCGGAAGCGGACACGGCGGAATCGAGACCTTGGAAACGCAGCGTGGTGGATTCAAACTCAAAGGGATATATCCGGAGCAGATTGATCTGAACGTAATTCCCCAAATTGGCGTGTTTTTGGACAATGGCTATAGCGCCGAAGAAGAAAAGATGCGTCTGGAGACTCTCAAGATATTGGCCAGAGATGATATAGGCATCAGCGCTACTGCGGTGCGGGTGCCGGTGAGGTATGGGCACAGTCTTTCCGTATATGCCGAATTCGAAGAGGAGCTTGATCTGGAGCGGGCCGCAGAATTGCTCAGCCATGCCCCTGCTATCAAATACCATGAAAATAGCTATCTCACGCCTCTGGGGCTGGGGACATCAAATTTATCACACGTGTGTCGCCTGCGGCAAGGTGTGGATCCATATTCGCTCACCTTTTGGAATGTGGGACATAACGTCCGCATCGGAGCCGCGGCCAACGCGGTGAATATCATGCGCGCCCATGCCCTGCAAACGGGGAAGATCAGAGAAAGCGATGTTTGATCCCATTTTCTTGCGTCATGAACTGCACAAAATCCCCGAAATAGCCTATCAAGAGCATAAAACCAAGGCTTTGATTCTGAAGTATCTGCAGGAGCTGACCTCTACCCGTGGCGTCAAAGACCTTTTTGAGATCATTGAATTTCCAGAGTCCACCGGCATCTTGGTGGTCTATGCGGCAGGTGCTGAAGCTGAAGATTATCAGCTTTTTCGGGCGGACATGGACGCTCTGCCTTTGTCTGAATTAACCGCTTGTGATTTTGCCTCCGAACATGAAGATATGATGCATGCCTGTGGGCACGATGTGCACATGGCCGTGCTTTTGGGGCTGATCCAAAGAGTGTGGATCATGCGTCCCAAGCGCAATTTGCTTTTCCTCTTTCAACCCGCGGAAGAAGGCAGCGGTGGTGCTGAAAGTATCCTGGCGGCAGGGATCTTGCAAAGATATCCCATTACGGCTGCCTATGCCTTACATGTAGGCAGCGATCTGCCGGTGGGCACGGTAAGTTCCAAAGCCGGAATCTTTTTTGGCATTCCGCAGGAATTTGATGTGAAGTTCATCGGCAAGGCCGCGCATGTAGCTTTTCCGGAAAAAGGGATAAATGCTCTGACCTGCGCCCTTGACTTCTTTGCCGGCATCCTGCCTGCGGTAGAAGAACTCAAAAAAACTGAACGGGTGATCTTTCACGTAGGCAAAATGACCGCGGGCACAATCCGCAATATCATCGCCGCTGAATCCCTCTTGCAGGGCACTCATCGCACTTTGAATAGAAAAACCAAAGAAACCATAAATGAACTTATCAAAACTCAGGCGGAGC
>CAXZAB010000393.1:0-1669 GCA_964293715.1 uncultured bacterium
TTCCACCGATGTGATCGTACCTATCCAGTGCGAATACTATGCCCTGGAAGGAGTAAGCCAATTGCTTACCACCATCCGCCTCATCCAAAAAAACCTGAATCCCGGGCTCAATATCCTGGGCATCCTGCTCACGATGTTTGACAAACGCGTGAATCTCTCCATGCAAGTGGCCAAAGAGGTGCATCGCTATTTCAAAGAAAAGGTCTTTCGCAGTGTGATCCCCCGCAATATCAAGCTCACCGAAGCGCCCAGCTTTGGTAAACCTATCTTTTTGTACGACATCCGCTCTCCCGGCGCGATGAGCTATTTGAATCTGGCCAATGAAGTGATTGAGCGTTATAAATAAAGAGGATATGAGATGAACGAACATCTTGGCCGTGGACTTTCTGCCCTGATTCCGGACGGGGATAAAGACGAGAATATCAAAGCCGGAATCGGCACTCTGCCCATAGGCAGGATCAAGCCAAACCGCTATCAACCGCGCCTGAAGTTTGATCCGGACCGCCTCAAAGAGCTGGCGGAATCCATCCTGGAAAATGGCATCATCCAGCCCCTCATCGTTACCAAAAGCGAGGGCACAGACTATGAACTCATCGCCGGAGAACGCAGACTGGAGGCGGCTAAACTCGCCGGACTGACCGCGGTGCCGGTGGTGATCCGCTCTGTCTCCAAAAAGGAACAGCTACAACTGGCGATCGTGGAGAACATCCAGCGTGAGGATCTCGGGCCCATAGAAGAAGCTCTGGCCTATCAGGCTTTGGCACAGGATTTCGGCCTCACCCATGCTCAGATCGCAAGTACCATGGCCAAAGACCGCGCCACCATCACAAACAGTCTGCGCCTGCTCAAACTGCCGGATGATGTGATCGAACTGGGGGCCTCGGAAGAACTTACCGCCGGACACGCCAGAGCCGTGCTAATGGTGCAGCCGGAATACCAGATCCTCTTTGCGCGCCACATCATCAAATACAAATTCAGCGTGCGCCAGGCCGAAGAAAAAGCCAAGACCTATGTGGACAGCCTTCAAACAGGCGAAGAAGAGCCCAGGAAGAACCCTCTTACCCGGAGTTTTGAGCAGCAGCTCGGCTCCATCTTCCCCGGCAAAGTAAGCGTGCGTGAACACAAGGGCAAAGGCAAGATCACCCTGGAATACAAAAGCCCTGAGGAGCTCGAACAGATTAAAATAATATTAGATAAACTGAGGTGAATTATGAACAAGATATTAGTTACTGGAGGAGCCGGATTCATCGGCGCAAACTACATTAATAAGCTTTTTGCTGATCCTACATTCAAGGGCAAAGTGCTGAATCTCGACGCTTTAACCTATGCCGGAAACCTGGAGTCTTTAGAGGCGATCGATGCCAAATATGGCCGTGACCGCTACTTCTTTGAGCATGCCGATATCTGCGATGTGCCCCAAGTAAACCGCATCTTCAAGGACTTTCAGCCCGATACTGTCGTCAATTTCGCAGCCGAATCCCATGTGGATCGCTCCATCGACGGCCCTCTGCAATTTGTGCAGACGAACGTGATGGGCACAGCCACCCTGCTTGCTGCAGCAATGGACTTGTACCGCACCCTGTCTGAACAAGAAAGGCAAGCCTTCCGCTTTCATCATGTCTCCACCGATGAAGTCTATGGCTCGCTGGAAAAGGATGCGCCCGCATTC
>CAXZAB010000394.1:0-1660 GCA_964293715.1 uncultured bacterium
GTCTATCTAAGCGATTGCAGCTTTAATGTGCCAGCCTATTCTACCGGACTACTTATTGATAACGATACGGGTGGCCATGATGTAAGAATAAGTGCTACTGTGGATGGGAAAGGATTCTTCGGCAAAGGCATGCCGTCTTATGGGCTTGCTTATGGGAATCAAGGTAATAGCACTGCTATCTGGAAGATCTGTTTTAAAGACCTTAGTTTTGGTCTGGCAAATATATACGATACTACGATCAGGGACTCAATCATAAGCTGCGCCTTTGCGGATAATGAACGAGGTATTTACATTACGGGTAACCATTTTTCACCTTATATCTTTCGCTGCAGGCTCGCTGATAATGAAATAGGAATTGATCTGGATTGTGGTGCATCACCAGAAATCAGAGAATGTACTTTTGAAAATTGCGAGATCGGAATCAAGACAGAGCTGTCCTCCGCTTCATCTGGAGGTATATACGATTGTATCTTTAGGAAAGGCCTTTCCACGAGCAATATCGGCATTGTAAGCAGAGGCTCGAATCTCAGAGTAGCCGATAATAAGTTCTACACGAACTATGGTATTCTCAATCATTCCGGCTCAATCTTGAATATGGGTAACACGGCTAAGAATCTCTTTCATGCAAAAATAGCAAACTTCAAGTTTCAAGACACGGTGTCCTATAATGCCTATGTCCAGTTATATCTGGGCCACAATGATTTCTATCATGAAACTCCAGGCCCATTAAACCAAACCTATGATTTCCATTTCGATTCAAATTGGCATCTGGCACCTCCGAGGGTCCGTACCATTAATGTAAGCTACAACTGGTTTGAAGATTCCATAGTAAAAATATCCTGTCCGGGGATACCATCAAACTATGTCCGTTATACGGCTTTAGACCTTGATCCTAATGTTTTCCTTGAGGTTTATGAACGAATGGCTGTGGCATTAGCTTCAGAGAAGGAAGGGGATTATCTTGCTGCGAATAATACGTATCGGGCAATTCTGGATGAAGATTTGGACGCTGAATCCTTGATTATGTGCGATGCTTTGGATGCATATTACCGCACCTCGCCTCTTGTGGGAGATACACCTTCCGAAACCGAGGCTTACCTGCTCGGCAAGATCAGCCAGTATGCGAGCGATAATCCAGTGCTGAAGAAGTATGCAGAGGATTATACCCTGAAGAGCTATCTGAATACCAAAGATTATCAGGCCGCCATCGATATGATTCAAGTCCGGCTGACTGACCCCGAAAGTGAGATTGATTCTCTTTTGGCAGTGATGGATTTGGAAATCGTGCTACAACTGGCAGCGATGGATGCAAGCAAACGCCCAATCACCACAAAATATACTCAATATCAATATCCTAACCGCAAGGTTTACAACGTTAGACACGCAGAGCATTGGGATAAGCTGAACCAATTCTACAATGCAGAAGAAGACTTGGTCCCGATCCCCACCAGCTCTGTAGTCAGCTCAAACTACCCCAATCCCTTCAATCCCAGTACTACGATTTCATTTAGTATCCCTAAGGATTCCAGGGTCTTGCTGACGATCTTTAATATCAAAGGTCAAAAGGTTAAGGACTTAGTGAGTGAAAACATGTTGCGGGGTCACCATAAGTTCGTATGGGACGGCAGGGATGATGGCAACCGCAAAGTAAGCTCCGGCA
>CAXZAB010000395.1:0-1627 GCA_964293715.1 uncultured bacterium
ATTCTGGACTTAGGCTCTTTCCCTTCCATTATCGCAATCGCGTTTTCTGCCGCCATATCTCCCATCGCAGCCCGCGTGGCAAAACTGGCGGAACCAATATGCGGGAGGATCACCACATTCTCTAAATCCATCAAATCTTCAGGGATATCAGGCTCTTCTTCATAAACATCAAATCCGGCGGCAAAGATGCGCTTCTGCTGCAGAGCCTTGATCAAAGCCTTTTCATCCACTATCGGGCCTCTGCCTGTGTTTACCAAAACGGCAGTTTCCTTCATCATCGCCAATTCTTTTTCCCCGATCATATGCCGGGTTTCTTCTGTCAAAGGTGCGTGGATACTGAGGATATCAGACTCTTTCAAGAGAGTTTCCAGATCAACTCTGGTGGCCTCATAATCTGGAGATTTTTTAGTTCTGCTGTGATAGAGAATTTTCATGCCAAAACCCGTGGCTCTCTTGCCCACGGCTTCACCGATTCTGCCCAGGCCCAAAATGCCCAAGGTGCGCTCGTGCAAATCCTGCCCGAGGAATAGTAAGGGTTCCCAGCCTGTAAATTCACCACGTCTCACAAATTTATCGCTCTCCACGATACGCCGGGAGGCAGCCATAATTAGTGCCCAGGCCAGGTCTGCGGTACTTTCGGTAAGTACGCCCGGAGTATTGCATACGGCGATATTCTTGGATTTTGCATAATCGATATCGATGTTGTTATAGCCCACGGCATAGTTTGAGATCACGCGCAGCTTTTTGGCAGCATCGATGACCTCTTTATCGATAGGATCTCCCAAAAGGCAGAGTAATGCTTCCATCTTGGGGATATGGCTTACAATTTCAGTTTTGCTCAAGTTCCGGGAATCTGTATTGGCATGCACCTCAAAGACTTGTTTCAATCTATCTATGGCATTATCGGGAATCATACGGGTGAGCAGCAATTTGGGTTTGGCTTCATCCGGATTGAGGATGGTGAGGTCTGTCTTGGCTTTCGCCTTCTCTTCAGGCTGCACAAAATACTGAAATTCCAGATCTCTGCCTTCGAAATCGCGGGCCCAAAAATGGTAGATCTGGAAGTATTCGTTCAATTTCGGTTTGCCGGTGGCAATCTTTTCAAAGCGGGCATAGCTTGCGTCCACTTCCTTGGTGCTGTCATAGACAAAAGTGATAGTGCCATCAGTTTCAGCGGCTTCAGCCTCACAAAAACCCAGCTGCATATTGCCTTGGGTAAAGATCAGACATTTACCTTGATCCTTCCACAGCTTCATCCCCAATTTTCCTTCGTAAAACTCCTTGATCCGTGCCAAATTGGCCGTCTTAAAAAAAATGATACCAGACATACTTCACTCCTAAATTTGTTTTATATATAGATATAATAAGGCAGACAGTGTGTTTTCCCAAGACTATCTGGGTCTTATAGATCTGCCATAATAGACAGTCAGTTATGGGATCCGTAAGTCTCGAATAGCCGCTCTGGGCTTCCATTTCCGCATTTGCGACAACCGCCGGCAGAACGCTCTTTGGCAAAGAACTCCTGTGGAAAACACCCGTGCCCTGAGTCTGGAGCAACTACTTTTGCGCCCGCTGTCCAGACTCCTCCAGACTCGGAGACTGTTCAACAAGTTTCGATTATTTTCCA
>CAXZAB010000396.1:0-1622 GCA_964293715.1 uncultured bacterium
TCTTTAGCTATCTTATTGCCAGATAGAGGCTTGCACAAGTGAGAAATGTTAGTAAGAATTCACATTTTTCCTTCTCCCTTAATAGATATCTGTTTCAAGCCAGGATCGTAATCGATGTAGATCTCCTTACCATCGGCAAATCCCGAGGCCAGTAAAATCTTGGCCAGCTCGTCTTCCAGCTCTCTTTGGATGGCTCTTTTCAGAGGGCGCGCGCCAAACTGAGGATCAAATCCCAGATCGGCAATATGCTCCACCAAACGGTCACTGAACCTCAGCATAATTTCCTGTTTTGCCATACGCTCGGCCAAAATATTTAGCTGAATCTTGACGATTTCTGTGATCTGCTCTTTATCCAAACGGTGGAAGATGATAATATCATCCAGACGGTTTAGAAATTCCGGGCGGAAGTACTCCCGCAAGATATTCATCAGCTGGGGCCTTAGTTCGTCCAGCGGACCCTGATGGGCATAGATCTCCTGACTGCCTATGTTTGAGGTGAGGATGATCACGCTGTGGCGAAAATCCACCGTACGGCCTTTACCATCTGTAAGCCGGCCTTCATCCAGGATCTGCAGCAGCAGGTTAAAGACATCGGCATGGGCCTTTTCGATCTCGTCGAAGAGAATCACGCTATAGGGCCTTCTGCGTATAGCTTCAGTGAGATAGCCACCTTCTTCATAGCCCACATATCCGGGAGGAGCTCCGATGAGCCGGGCCACGGAATGCCGCTCCATAAATTCACTCATATCAAGGCGCAAAAGCGACTTTTCAGTGTCAAAGAGATAACTGGCCAGAGTCTTTGCCAGCTCTGTCTTCCCCACTCCGGTGGGTCCTAAAAAGATGAAGGAGCCAATGGGCCGATTTTCGTCGGAAATACCGCTGCGACTGCGACGGATGGCATTGGCCAGAGCTGTGATTCCTTCTTTTTGGCCTATCACTCTTTGAGCCAGCACGGTTTCCAGATCCAGCAGCTTCTTCATTTCGCTGGCAGCCAGCTTGGTTACCGGGATGCCGGTCCATTTAGAGACAACTTCTGCCACCAGTTCTTCATCCACCTGCTCCCTGATCAAAGTATGCTGATCGGTCTGGGTTTGTTCGCGCAGAGCTGCCAATTCCTTTTGCTTTTGATTCAAGCTGCCATAACGGATTTGAGCGGTTTTTTCATAATCACCTTCGCGTTCAGCTTTTTCCTCGGCAGATTTGAGGCTGTCAATTTCCTCTTTCAAGGCCCGGATCTTTTCGAGGCCGGCTTTTTCATGTTCCCACTGCATTCTCAGGCGATCTCGTTCTTCCCCTAAAGTAGCCATTTCTTCTTTCACCTTGCTCAGCCGGCTTTGGGAAAGCTGATTGGTCTCCTTGGCCAAAGACAATTTTTCGATCTCAAGCTGCCGCAAACGGCGCTCGATTTCATCCAGCTCCGAAGGCATGGAATCTATCTCCAGGCGCAGCAGAGAACTGGCTTCATCAATCAGATCAATGGCTTTATCCGGCAGGAAACGATCCGCAATATAACGGTTTGAAAGCGTCGCTGCGGCCACGATGGCGCCATCGGTGATCTGCACGCCATGATGCACTTCATATTTTTCTTTGATGCCCCTCAAAAAAGGAATGGTATCTTCCAG
>CAXZAB010000397.1:0-1601 GCA_964293715.1 uncultured bacterium
CGGCATAATTCTGATACTGCACCTCATCGGTGATGATCACAGCATTTAGCACCAGGTCCGACCTCTGAATATCCATCAGAAGACTCAGAGCTACATTGGCGCTCACCTCATTACCGTTTACATTCACGTCACTAAGAGTATAATATACAGGCATATCTACCTGCACCAGGTTATCCACGATAGCCTGATATTGAGCAAGAGAAGCGGGATTGCTTTGCAGCACTTTTTCCATACCCTGGAATACGGTAACCGGTGGTGAATAAGCACCGTAATACGTAGCGGTCTGATCATTTGGCAACGCCAGTTCCATGGTGATATGATGCTCCAGATAGATGAAGCTTTCAGGATATTGATTCTGCAATTGTTGCAGTTTGATTTCTGCATCGGGGCAGTTTGGACAGGAGCGGAAGGTAAAATATTCGGCTATAACCATTTGCCTGCTATTCCCCTGCACACAAGCCTGATTGCCATAGAACTGCCACTGCGAATCTTCTTTTACGAGTTTATCACCCATAAACAGACTATCGGCCAAAACTTCTTTTGTGCTTTGGACAGAAACGGTTAAACGCCAGTTTGCTTGGGCGTTATGTTCGTCAGTCAAGCTGTAATCAACCTCGCTCACTTTATAAACAACCATGCCGGGATCACTAAGAAAACTCTGAATCCAAGCCAGCCGCTCACTCTTGTTTATGCCATTATGCAGATAATCTTCTTTATAGAAGCCGCTCAGAGCGCTGATATCAGAGGCTGTGATGCTATCGAAGGCAACCTGCAGAGGGCTGAAGAACTGAGCATTCAGATCATCCGTGGCCGCAGTGGTGAATTTGTGCTCAAAGCGATCGCAGGACACCAGAAGCAGGGACACAAGGATCAGGGCTACATTAAGGTATTTCATCGGGAAACTCCCCCTGCAGGAACATTCTTCAGAGCCTCGCGAATCATCTTTTTGCTGAGCAATTCCGGGAAGAGAACCGGCGCTTCTCCAGGTATATAAAGCGCATTGAAAGGCACGCCCATGCGCTCATGCCGGGTAATCCATTCCAGCAGCACAGGATCGTTTTTGGTGAAATCTCCCCTTAGAAGCACTACATTTTTGGCTCGAAATTCTGCCATGATGTCATCAGTAAACAGCACAGTTTTCTCGTTGGCCATACAGTTTTTACACCAGGCTGCACCGATATCCAAAAAGACACTCTTACCATCGGAAAGAAGTTTTGCCTGCAATTCAGGGGTAAACACATACCAGCCTTCAGGGGCGTGAATATCCGCTACCATTTCTGTGCCGATGGGAGCTGCGACTTCGGTGACCAGATGTTCTTCTTTGATAGGCAGATAGGTATACATCGCAAAGGCGATGAGCAAGATGGGCAAAATAGTAAATATCCACTGGGTAGCTTTGCTGTTTTCATAGCGGACAAAGCGTCCATAGAGCCAGGTGGCAAAGCCCAAAACCAGCATAAAGAAGAGCACATTCATAAAGTATGCCCCGCTGGTGAGCAGGAGGGTGGTCTTGAGCATGGTATAAACCAGATACAAGAGCACAAAACCCATCAATTCCTTGAAGAGCACCATCCAATCTCCCGGTTTGGGGATGATCTTGA
>CAXZAB010000398.1:0-1599 GCA_964293715.1 uncultured bacterium
TCTGCCGGAGTGATGATCTATGTGAGCTTTGTGGAGATATTCCCCAAAGCGCAGGAAGCATTAAGCGCGTATTACGGACCCAAGACCGGGCATTGGTACACCCTTATAGCCTTCTTTGCCGGCATAGCTCTGATCGCTATAATCGATCTTTTGGTGCCCTCTCATGAAAATCCCCACGAAATAAAAAACATGGATATCGAGAATGTCAAAGACGATCTCCCTGATGATAAAAAACTCCTGCGCATGGGGATATTCTCCGCCATCGCCATCGCCATCCACAATTTCCCCGAAGGCCTGGCCACCTTCATGGCAGCGATGAAGGAACCTTCTTTGGGCATCAGCATCGCCATCGCCATCGCCATCCACAATATTCCTGAAGGGGTTGCCGTCTCCGTGCCGATATATTTTGCCACCAAGAGCCGCAAAAAGGCCTTTTGGTATTCCTTCTTATCCGGGATGGCAGAGCCGGTGGGCGCCATAATTGGATTTATACTATTACGTTCTGTGATAAGCAATCCAGCCACTGGTGATGCGGCTTTTGGCATGGTATTTGCTGCAGTAGCCGGCATCATGGTTTATATCTCGTTTGATGAGCTCTTGCCCACAGCTGAAGAATATGGTGAGCATCACATCGCCATCGGCGGATTAATCGCCGGAATGGTGATTATGGGAGTGTCGCTGGCACTGTTTTAGTAGCTGGTCTCCTCACACCCGCAGCAGGCCTTTCTGATTGCTATAGTGCAGTCTGTCCAGCACTTCGTCTGTACAGCCACGGCTGAGGGCAAGGTAGTGTTTTGCGGAAATTGCTTTAAAATCTTCGGTAAGATAGCCTAATTTTACTATGATGATATCAAGATTCAGATAGTCGATCTCTAAAGCTTTGAACATCTCTACGCCGGTGAAGCCAATGTGTTTGGAAGTGATGATCAGGTCAAAGTGCCTCGTGGCAAACAGGATAAGATCCGAGCCAAAAGGGCCAAAGCTTTCTACCAGACGCAGAGGGCGTCCGCTTAGGCTTTCCGTTTTGCAATATACGCGGTCAAATACTCCACCTACTTGCAAGGTGATCTCTTTGTCCAGATGGTTTTTGCAGATCTCACAAGCATTGGGATCGAAGATGCCAGCCATCAGGATGTGTTTGCTGCTTTTTGCCATCTCCGGTAAGGTGTTCAGCAGATGAATCATACTCGTATTATCTCCGGTGGATCCGGCGGTGGGATTATCTCCCGAATCCGAGATAAATACCGGACTGCAAGTATCCTGCAAAGCCCGAAGGATGGCCTCACGAGGCTCCAGAGCCAGGCCTGAAAAGCTGAACTTATGCAGGTTTGCTTTGAAGGCATCTGCCAATTGATTGGCATAGGTTTGTGCCGCGTCCAGATTGCTCCTGCACACCACCACACAGTTAACTCCATTTTCTGCACTATCCGCCCAGGGAAAACCCAGGAATACAGAAGCTGTACATACATCCGGCTCAGCTTCCAGAGCTCTGGTAAAATCCATCAATTCCTGCATGGGAGAGACATCCGTCTCGGCTTTTTCGCCTGCAATCAAAGCCGGGATATGTACCGCTGCCATATAGAGTTCGGCTTTTTCCCT
>CAXZAB010000399.1:0-1583 GCA_964293715.1 uncultured bacterium
CATCCACATAGATATGCAGGGTTTGGCCGATCTTCAGCTTGGAGATATCGGTCTGCGGAATGGTGAAGCGGATCTTCATCACGCTGGTATCTTCCAGACGGACGATTTTTGAGCCGGCTTCCAAATATTGCCCCAGATAGGCATTGCGGATACCGACCTGACCGGAGAAGGGCGCCCGGATATACATGCGATCTATGGTGGCTTGCAGCGACTCGATTTGCCCAGCCAGCTGCATGTAGTCTGCTTCGGCATCATCCAGGTTGCCCTTGGATACTGTGCCCTTGGTATAGAGGCTGCGCATCCGGTCCAGATTGGCCTTGGTGGCGGGCATACGGCCTTGGGATGCCTTGAGGTTAGCTTCTTCAATGGACGCATCCAGACTGATCAACAGGTCATCTTTTTTCACCTGCTGGCCTGATTCAAACTTGATGGCTTTCACTTTGCCTGCGGTTTCATTGCTGATATCCAGCCCCTGATTGGGCTCAATGAAACCGATGGCCTCTATGGTGGGGTTCCAGTCAGCCGGTTTCACCGGTTGCACCGAGACCGGAAAGGTCGGGATCGGCATATTGGCAAAATACTTCGCCATCATGTGATTTTTAAACAGGTTAAAGCCAATTACGCTACCGAAAATCAGCTGGGGAATCAGCAGCATCACGGCTGTCCACTTTTTCATTCTTTGCTCCCAGTTTGGTCTACATTGTCGGCCAGGATGGCTTTCCAACTCGCCGCGGCCATTTGCTCTTTTAGTGCATAGGTTAATTCAAAATCGTAAAACTTGTGTTCATGCATCACGCACTGCACAGTGGCCAGACTCAAGGCGCCCAGCAGATGCGAAGGTAGATCCAGAAACAGTCCCTGGCGGACACCTTGCAGGAAAAAGTCATCCAGAGGTTGCCAGCACACTTGAGCCCATGCCTTATCCTCTTCGGTGAAGAAGGGAGAACGCTCGTAAAGATCCTTGAACAGTATGACATGACCATTACCGTGAATGGCGGTGGCCGCATTCAACCAGAGTCGCCGATAGCTGGGGAAGCCGACCTGTGAAAGATCAACCTCATCAAACAGCTTGAGCAGCATCTCCTCTACCGCTTTACGGTAGATAGCGCGGATCAGCTCATCCTTACCCTGAAAATAGCGGTAGAGGGAGCCGGTCGCCATGCCCACCTGGTTGGCAATCATCTGCACCGAGGTGCCATGGAAGCCCTGCTCAATGAAGAGCGCCATGGCAACCTGCATGATCTGTTCACGTTTGCTCATGGTAATGATGTGCCTTTAGCCTTTAATAGAAGCTGAACTGTCGTTCATACATGACATAAAAAGCGAGATACAATGAATGAACGTTCATTCCTCGCCTCATTCTAGAAAAGTTGTATAAATAGTCAAATATTACTGCGCGCAAAAAGTCACCAGAATAGGCGATGCCTGTTGGGTTGGTGTAGCCGATAATGTATTCTTTTTAATCGGTTGAGCCAAAAAGTAGGCGAACGAACTTTTTTTAAGGAAAATGCTGGACAAGGCGATCCCCGATTCGTACTATTCCCACCCGTTCCAATGACGAGCGCCCGTAGCTCAGCTGGATA
>CAXZAB010000400.1:0-1578 GCA_964293715.1 uncultured bacterium
TGGATGGAATAATCGAAAGCACAGACAGCGGGGTGCCGATTGGGAACTATCTCTCTCAGCACTTAGCCAATCTATATCTGAGCGGCTTCGATCACTGGCTGAAAGAAGAAAAGGGGATTAAGCACTACTTCCGATATTCCGATGATCTGGTGATCCTGGCTTCCGACAAGCCCAGTCTGCACATACTACATAAGGATGTAGAGAAATATCTCAAAGAAGAGCTGAAACTCGAGGTAAAAGATAATTGGCAGGTATTCCCGATAGCTGACCGCGGGATTGATTTTCTTGGATACAGGTTTTATCCTGGCTATACATTGCTGAGAAAATCCATTGCCATAAGGTTCAAAAGAAGCATGCGCGAGATCCTAAAGGGCAACATGGGCGCACAAGCAGTGCTCAGCAGTTTTGTGAGCTATTACGGGTGGATGTGCCATGCTAATACGTTGAATTTGAGGCGCCGGCACATCACTGACGGCATAAAGGACAAGATGATAGAAGCAAGCGAGGAGTTGAAGTGCAAGAACCCAATTCGCAAAATGGTAATCTGAAGCGCTTCGGCGATTTCGCTGAGGAACCTCAAGCACTTGAGGGAAACAAGATTTCTATTGATAGCATTCTGAACCAAGAGCTTGTCGTGTCTGGATATCGAATTGGAAAGACAAAATATTCCAGTGGCGGCAGCGAGAAATGCCTTACCCTGGAGGTCATTATAGATGGCGAAAAACATGTGATATTTACGGGTAGCTGTGTCCTAATGGATCAGATAGAGAAGTATAGCTGTCATCTGCCCTTTGTGGCTGAAATTATTAAAATCAATAAGTATTACAGATTTAAGTGAGGATACAGTGAAAGGATCAGGATGCACAACACCCATCAAGGGCTTCACTTATTCAGGTTTCAGATATGTGACCTGGGATGCCCACGAAGTCACAGACAATGAAGGGAATGTGTCTGTAGAGTTCGATTATGCCGAGGCGGAGGCCGATGCCACAGACGATGAGATGGTATCTATTGTTTTAGCAGAATTGGCTAAAACCGGGGAGGAAGATAGGGTGGATACGATAATGAACGAGGCAACCCTTGACTAAATTCATCCAGCGCCAAAACAAAGCCCTCCAAGAGATTGCGGCCAAGACGCCACATGTCCGGCCCTTTAGCCAGGACAGTCCCAGGGCGCGTGAAGAGCGTGTGGCCAGGGCTACCGGCGAGGGCTGGGAGGCTTTCAGTTTTTTCAGTATGACCTACTTTCCCCATATCTTTGGCTTACCCTTTTGCCCAGCGCACCAGACCATGTTCGATGAGACGGAAAAGACTGTCGGCATCATCGCCATTACGGGCTTTCGTGGGCTCGGCAAAACGGTACTCATGGGTGTGGTCTATCCGATCTGGAGGATAATCAAGGGTGAGCGCTATGTGATCCACACGGCGGCCGATAGTGACCTGGCCCAGGAGCGCACAGCCTTCACCCTGCATGAACTCGTGAATAATAAACGCCTCACATTGGACTTTCCGGAACTGACCCCGATGGATACCAACGACCTGGACTTTTACCTGAAGAACAAAACCAGGATCCGGGCC
>CAXZAB010000401.1:0-1554 GCA_964293715.1 uncultured bacterium
GACACCGATGCCGGTTACCACGGCAGCAGCGGTATCAACATCGAGCTTGCCGGTAGCGTAGTAATCCAGGAAGAAGAGGGGTTCGGCACCCTGAACAATCAGGTCGTTGGCACACATGGCCACCAGATCGATACCCACGGTATCGTGTTTCTTCAGGTCGATAGCCAGACGCAATTTGGTACCTACACCGTCGGTACCGGAGACCAGAACCGGCTCACGATAGCCAGCCGGGATGCGGCACAGGGCGCCAAATCCGCCCAGACCACCGATGACTTCAGGACGGCGTGTACGCTTGGATACGCCTTTGATTCGTTCAACAAGGGCATTGCCCGCATCGATGTCAACGCCAGCGTCCTTGTAGCTCAATGAAGTCTTGTCAGTCACAGCAGATCCTTGTCTTCTAAGGGGGGTGGAAAAAAACCGCCACATTCTACCAATCAAAGGCCACAGGTTAAAATGAAATCGTAGGATCCGGTGCGATTAAACTGTTCTCGCACTACTGGCCCTGATGTTACCATTTCGTCCAGCTGTGGAATGCAAGAGGAAAAATAATGAAAATTGTTGAGGTCAAACATCCCCTGGTTCGGCACAAGCTGGGTCTGATGCGTGAGAGTGATATCAGTACCAAGCGTTTTCGTGAGCTGGCCAAGGAGGTTGGCAGTCTGCTGACTTATGAGGCCACGGCCGATTTACCGACCGAAAAGGTGGAGATCAATGGCTGGAATGGTCCGGTAGAGGTAGACCAGATCAAGGGCAAGAAGGTGACGGTTGTACCTATACTGCGAGCCGGTCTTGGCATGATGGATGGTGTGCTGGAGCATATCCCCAGTGCCCGGGTGAGTGTGGTCGGCATCTACCGGGATGAGCAGACACTGCAACCTGTCCCTTACTTCGAGAAAATCGTCAGCAATATCGAGGATCGTCTGGCTCTGGTGGTGGATCCCATGCTGGCCACCGGTGGTTCCATGATCGCGACCATAGACTTGCTCAAGGCCAAGGGATGCAAGTGGATCAAGATCATTGTGCTGGTTGCCGCTCCCGAGGGGATTGCTGCCTTGCGTGCCGCTCATGATGATGTGGAGCTCTATTGTGCCGCCGTCGATCAGGGTCTCAACGAGAAGGGCTACATAGTGCCTGGGCTCGGTGATGCCGGTGACAAGATCTTCGGTACCAAATAAGCTTCCAGCGCGTTGTAGCCAGATCTTAAGCCGTTTACAGGATGACTAACGTGACGCAACCAGCTCAGCTCTCTTTGGCGGTACAACTTACGGATGACGAAACCTTTGCCAGTTTCTACCCGGGGGAGAATGCCCAGCTCATTACCGGGCTCAAGAATGCGGCCATAGGGCAGGGGGCGCCATTGCTGTTTTTCTGGGGGGCTCAGGGAACAGGACGTTCCCATCTGCTGCATGCCACCTGTGCCGAAGTCAACGCCTGTGGTGAGGCGGAGGACTATATTCCACTGGAGGAGCACGCCATGTTTACCCCCGGGGTGCTGGGCCATCTGGAGCAGTTATACCTGCTGTGCCTGGAGAATGTGGAGGGAATAGACGG
>CAXZAB010000402.1:0-1549 GCA_964293715.1 uncultured bacterium
TCGTGAAAGAATCCTCCCACCGCGATCTTCATAAGTTCATCCTTTGTTTTACACTGTTGATTTTCTGAGTGTCTGTGTGCCAAAGTCCTTCTTGGGCAATGGGATCACATCCGGATAATCCAGTTTGAATCCTGGTGCCGGTACCGGTGTGTGAAAACATCCTGGCCGTCATGTGAAACTCCGTAAAAACTCTTGGGGCCAGAAGTTTGCCGATGCTTTGTGCATTGATGCCGGCTCCGGGCATGATGATGATCCGGCCATCCGCCAGAGCGGCAAGTTCGCAGAGCAGCGTAATTCCCTCTTCTGCGCTCAGCTCTTGACCGGAACTTAAGAGCCGGTTCGCACCGCAGAGAATCACATCCTCCAAAGCCTGAAAGGGATCGTTGCAAAGATCAAAGGCCCTGTGAAAAGTGAAGCTAAGAGGTTTAGCCTGCTCTACCAAAAGCTTTGTCCTATAGCTATCTACACTACCATCAGGATTCAGCACCCCGGATACGATGCCCTGAGCACCTGCTGTCTTAGCTATAGCAATATCTTCCAGCATTTGCAAGAAATCGTTTTCAGAATAGCAGAAATCCCCACCGTGGGGACGGATCAAGACCTGCACCGGAATCTTCAGCAGTTCCAGACATCTTTTGATGCAACCGTAGGAAGGACTCAGCCCTCCCGATTCGATGGCTGTACAGAGCTCTATCCTATCTGCACCTGCCGCTTCTGCTGTCAATGCCGCATCCGCGCTATCGGTACAGATTTCCAGTAACCTTGCCGGTTGGCGGGAAGCTGAACTCAAATCCATCGATGTCATGATCTACCTCTTTTTTCCTTGCTTAAAGCAATATCAGCATCAGCTAAGTGCATCGCCTTTTTGTCAAATGATATTTGCTGGGCAGGTCCCCATTTTCCGCGAAAACCAGATTTACGGGGGGTTGCTTTACTGGTGTCTGAGCCAGACTCTGCTGGGGAGCAAGCTGTCAAGAAAAGCCGGATTCAAAAAGAGTAAGGGCACGATCTGAAGACCGTGCCCCATATCTCATTCTGCTTATGCTTTGAAGAACTCTTTATACCGGAAGTTCTTAAAGCATCCTATAGTCATTTGACACTATTTCATTAACATCGCTTTGCGAATCGAGGTTTTGCCGCCTGATTCCAGTCTCAGGAAATAGATTCCGGAGCCCGCATTACGATTATTGGCATCCTTCCCATCCCAAATCAGTTTATGATTTCCTCTGGGCATGTCAGCATTTATCAAGTCCTTAACCTTCTGTCCCTTTAGATTATAGACAGACACTCGAACTCTGCCGTCATCTGGTATGCTGAACATAATAGTAGTTGAGGGATTAAAGGGATTGGGATAATTACTTTGAATCAGAGGTATGGGAGCAATCAAGGATGAAGTATCGGCGTTGTTCTGGTGAAGAAGTCGAGAATACTTATCCCAATTATCATTATGCTTTTTCTCAAATATTTGGACACCCGGATATTGATATTGAACGTACTCGGTTGTGAGTGGACGTTTATTTTCCTCCATTGCTGCCAGTTGCAGAACTAT
>CAXZAB010000403.1:0-1537 GCA_964293715.1 uncultured bacterium
GAGGCGTCATACATCGAGGCCAGCAGCTCTGCCGTGATCTTCCCACCCGTGTGATCCTTGAGCTTTAGCCGCCATTCTTCATTTTGACCTGGCAAAAGTTTATCGCGGAAGGTCATGTACTCAAACTCAATCTCTTTATTAGTCCAGGGAACCGTAATCTCCTGCACGTGCGTATACAGCCTGCCATTATAGACAAAGGTGACATGAACAAAAAAGCCTCCGCGATCTGCTTCTGTGACGGGGACACTGAGCAGGCGTTGCTTTTTACTCAGAACAAAGCGTTCTTTGATAACAATCTCGTAATCCTTTTCTACCTCAAAAAGCACGGAGACTTCAGGGTATCCGCTCCCGATGAGGATCTGCGCCGTGTCTCCCGGCTCACAAATTACCTTGACTGGCACAAAGAAATATGCCATGGGGTAGGGCAGGGAGGATGAGCGGGAACTATAAACGGTAAAATACCTGGTCTCTTTGACCTCTTGTCCCTTATGCTGCGATATTGCCTCCAAGCTATAGACTCCAGGAGCCCAGCCGGAGAATCCTTTGAGCTTGATAGATTTTGCAAGGGAAGTGTCGAAGTTCCCGGTGAAGATTACTTTTGCTACCTTCCATTTACTGATCTGAGCCTCGTCCATATAGATATCATTGGGGAAGATCTTATTATGCGAGCTTTCGGAGAGATAGTTCCGATCCGGTGCCTCCCATAATCTGTCTCGTAGGACTCGGTCTGGAGTTTGCAGACGGGAAATCGTAAGCTTGCCCTGGATAGGAATATGCGATCCGCCCAAGTTAGTGCTGGTGATCGGAATATCAAGTTTACCGCTGGAGAGATCTACGTATTCCGGGACTTCCGGGTCCAGCAGCAATTCCTTTTCTCCGATGTTCAAAGCCAGATTTCCACTGCGTGTTTCACCGCTGATATCCGTAACATCCACGCTAATCATAAAAGTAAAATATGGATTATACTTTCGAAGCGCATCAGGATCGCCAACTGCGCTAAAGTTTAGAATGAATTCGCCCTTTTCATCCGTAACTGCTGTGCCCTGCAGGATTTCTTTTTCCTCTGTGGTGGGTCTATTGCCCCACCACAAAAACCAGCGGGGATAGACAGGCTCCCGCGTGATCCTGTAGCTGAGCCTGGCATTATCCACGGGGAAACCAGAATAAGTGAGCGCAGTGCCCTTCAGGTTCACTTTCTGCCCCAGTTTATAGGTCTCGGTCGGTTTATCCAGGATCACCTCAAAGCGGGGACGCTTGTACTCTTCCACATTGAAGCTCACTCGTCCTCCCCAAGCCACAATCGACATCTGCCCCAATAGAACATTCTTCGGGATCGTAAAGGAGCCCTCAAAGGTACCAAACTCACCGGCTAACACGTCTTTTCTTTCCAATTCCCTATAATTTGCATCATAAAAGGTGAGACGGTTGCGCATATTGGTAATGAGCTTGTAATGCTTCTGGCCATCGGTTTCATAATAAACGCCTTTGACATAAACAGTCTGGCCGGGGCGGTAGATCGCGCGGTCGGTAAAGAGCA
>CAXZAB010000404.1:0-1533 GCA_964293715.1 uncultured bacterium
ATTTGCCTAATGGAGCTGTCGTAGTCCTTGCGGGTGAGGCTGATGCGCAGGCGGTTTTGCTCTTTGGCATCAAAGAAATTGAAGCGCGAGAGGAATTTCACGATATCATAAGGATCGAGCTTATATTTGTCCTTGAGCAGGAAATGGCAGTAGCACAAGAGTTTCAGGCGTTTGGTATATAAATTTTCTTCCAAATCTTTGAAGATAGCCTCCACTCTTTGCCAGGAAAGTGCCAGCAGCTCGGTATCGCTGAGCCCGATCTCGGTGAGAAATGCGTTTACAACCTTGCTCTGGGTCTGGGTGCGTTTATCCAAAGTCTTGATCTGCTTCCAGACATCTTCTGGAATCATCTTTTGCAAGGGCGCAGGATCCAGCGTGACCCAATAGCGCAGGATTCTCTCGATGAGCGTGATATGGGTGTTGTTGCTCTCGGTATGCACCTGTTTGCGTAAAAAATGGATGAGGCGGTCTTTGCGCTGAGAAAGTTCGTCCAGATCTGTGCTGGCATCGCGAATCTCACCCTCGGCTCCGATCTCAATGAAAAAGACGGGGAACATACGCAGCAAGTGTTTGCTCTGCACAAAAATAGGCGCCAGATCTGCAGCTAAAAAGGCAGAAACATCCTTTTGGAAGAGGTCTGTATCTTCTATGAAGATCCCTTCCCGGCTCATGCTGATGATGGTAAAGGCGAGCAGGTCTTTGTTTTGCAAGGGATTGATGGCGATGAGCTCCAGCAGGATGCGCAGGTGCTTCACGTGGTTCTTATCCATATCGAGCTGCCAATCTTTGGCGATGCGTACTTCTCCCGGAGGGGTGAAGCCCAGGTCTATGATCAGCTCAATGATTTTGCCTTTCAGCTCCAGATTGGAGCCCTTCAGTATTGTCTTACCGATAGTCTGCACGCAATCCAACACTATGCTCAGATGAGTCTTGCTAAAGGACTTCAAGGTCTTAAAAACAGTGTCCAGCATCCGGGAAACTTCAGCGGGAGTGAGATCTTCATAGAGCGTGGCTAATTGGCGGTTCAGATCCCACAAAAGGTGATCCATGAGATCGATCATGGTGGGCAGGCCCAAAAGGAAGAGGATGTATTGCACGCGGTGGCTGAGATTGGGGAATTCGCGGATGTGATCGCGGTGCAGACTGGCGATTTCAGAAAAGGCAGGCACGTTTTGCAGGTCTTTGATGCTGGTGGCGTCTTGGATCACCTTCTGCCAATGTTCATAAAATTCATCGGATGGCAAGAGTGAGAGGTTTACATTTTCGGGCTCCTCTTGCAGGCTGCCCAGCCAGGCCTTGATATCGGTGCTTTGTTGCCAGTAAGACAGGGTCGCTTCCAAAAGATGTTGTAGGACTTTTAGCCCTTTAGCGCTATCGCTTACTTTGGGTTCAAGCCTTAGTAAAGCTTTGCGCGCCGCGCTGCTGAGCCGGATAATGAGGGCTTCGTGAGCTGTGCAAAAGGCGCCTGTCATGTCTAAAACACGATCAAATATTGTAGGGGGAAGCTTGTCACAGAGGGCGAAACAAAACTCC
>CAXZAB010000405.1:0-1524 GCA_964293715.1 uncultured bacterium
GATGGTTGGTGCGATAGTCAGTTCAGGTAAGAACTGGTCTATACACAATTGGATTTGCCGGCCGATAGGTCCGCAATCCTCTTGATTTTGAAGGGTGGATGGTTTGGCGAAGCAATCTTGGACGCATTTCTCCCGCGATATTAGTGATAATGTGCGACGATTATTACTCAGAGTGCGGGCACTATGGTGCCGGGTTGTGCTTCGGGATGAGGTTGATATATTTTGTTTGAATTTGATGAGGGGAATGAGCGCAGCTGCCCTGTATGTGTTTACGGGCCGGTGGTAAATATGCCCGAAACATCCATCAAGTAACGCGTTAGCGGTATGTGGCGCACGCTCAGAAAACAGCATGGATTCTCCTTAAGCTTTATAGCTTGTTTTAGTAAAGATCCTGGTGCTTCGAAAATATAAATCCTGAACTAAAGGCCGCTATCTGCGACCAAGTTCTTAATATGTATTGGGGTGAGCAGCCCAAAAGACAGATGCCGATGATACTCTGCAAAGTGACCATCTGGCAAGCTCCACCATCCAAAACATAAACCTAAAATAAAGTCTATTCAATGAACACAAGGGGATGATAAATCCCTATCATCACCAGCTTAATTTTTGCTAAGAGTTTGTCAAGATGAAATCGCCTCGTTTGACTCTTGGCAGTGGAAATAAATCTACTTATTCAGATATTTATGTTATGGAGGCATAGGTAAAGCCTTAGTTCATAAGGGTAGGCGGCATATCTCAGGATGTTTTTTGCTTACCCAATTAAGTGAAGGAAATACGGCTTTGCTGCTGAGATCGAACAGTTTTTCTCTGCCCGAATCCGGAGTCTCGCCTGTGCTTTTAATTTGCTTTAAATATGCCTTCGATTCGAGCTGACTTGGGGTTCCGAGTGAATTCGAGTCGAAGACATATTAAAAGCAAGTCTGGGAAAGAAGGGCAGAGTGCGGGTAAGGCTGGATTTATCCGGCCTTGGCAATCAGCTTCAGCTGGTGTTGGGGCTGGTGAGAAAGAATAGTTACGGGGATTGTAGGGATTGTGCTGATTGACACGGATAAAGGATAAAATGGCTAAGGGGCTTGGCGGGGGGATCTACTGGATTGCAAACGTCCCTGTTTGCAGAGCACGAGACGGGCTCACTTTTGTTAAAGCAGGCTTTTTTTTGTGGAGACTGGCAACACTTTCAAGGCCCGTGGCCTTGTTTGACGCGAGACGCATCAAATCCAGCAGCGCGCCAACGTGTGGCGTTGTTAGGTTCTTTCTGATAATCTGTGTGATCTGCGTAATCTGTGAGAGACTTTTTGCACAGACCGGCTGAAGCCAGCGTTACGGGCGGGAGGCGGCTGTTTTGATCAGGATAAAGACGTCATTTACGTTGCTGCCGGTGTAGTAACCGGGAATGGTGGCATCGATCATCTTGAGGGGGGGATAGGAATCAAAAGCGCGCAGCAGGGCCGGGAGGTCTGCGTTTTCTGCCTGCAGGTCAAGAAAGGCCTGGCGATCCACATAGGCCCCGGCGAGTTCGGGGAG